>JAYROD010000319.1:0-4259 GCA_041911835.1 Fimbriimonadaceae bacterium
CAAGGCACTGCTGATCGATGAGCATGGCCGTATCCTAAAGAGCGCTTATAGAAGCTATGAGGTTTCTGCGCCACACCCGGGCTGGTCTGAGCAAAACCCGGATGACTGGGTGGATGCAACGAGTGCCATGATTGCGGAGATCGGCGAACCCCCTGATGCCGTTGGATTCGCCGGCCAAATGCATGGAGCCGTATTTCTGGACGCGAACCAGTCGCCTTTGCGCCCAGCCATCTTGTGGAACGACCAGCGGACCGCAGCCGAATGCGAAAAGATCGATCGAATCATCGGAAGAGAGCGGGTCGTTTCGACGACCTGCAATCCCCCGCTGACCGGCTTCCAAGCCCCCAAGGCTCTTTGGCTGCGGAAGCATGAACCTGAGCGCTTCGCACAGGTTCGCCATATTCTGCTTCCGAAGGATTACGTCCGCCTTAAGCTCACCGGAGAGTTGGCCACCGACGTGTCTGACGCTAGCGGCACAGGGGTCTTCGACGTCCCCCGTCGACGCTGGTCTCTTGAAATGCTCGATGCGTTGGGGATTGCTGCCGACTGGCTCCCGGAAGTTCACGAGTCGCAAACCGTCGTTGGGCCGATGCGATCGGGCATTCCGGTGGTAGCCGGTGCGGGCGATCAGGCTGGAGCAGCGGTCGGGACCGGCGCGATCGAGCCCGGCACATTCAGCATCAGCCTGGGGACGAGTGGCGTCGTGTTTCATTCGCAAGCTACTGCTCGGTACGATCCCGACGGCGCGTGCCATACGTTCTGCCATGCCAATGGCCAGTGGCATGCGATGGGCGTAACTCTTGCCTGCGGCGGATCGGTGGCTTGGGCCGCTGAGATCCTGGCGGGAGGGGACCCTGCAAAGCTGGAATTACTGGCTGCGGGTTCACCGCCAGGTTCGAACTCTGTGACCTTTTTGCCGTATTTGAGCGGCGAGCGCTGCCCTCATCTCGACCCGTGTGCGACCGGCATGTTCGCCGGTTTGCGTCCGAGCACACGTGCTGCGGATCTGGCTCGCTCGGTTCTGGAGGGAACGGCTTTCAGCCTCCTGGACGCGATGAAAGCCGTCGAAGCGCTCGGGCCCGCCCCAATGAAGCTACGAGCGACCGGGGGCGGAGCAAAAGGCAAGCTCTGGATCCAGATACTGTGCGACGTTCTCGGTCGCCCAATCGAACTGCTTGAGACCGATGAAGGTCCGGCCTTCGGAGCCGCGCTGCTGGCAGGAACGGGCATTGGAGTCTGGCCCGATCTGGCCTCCGCGGTGGCTTCGACGGTTCGAATTCGAACGAAGGTGGAGCCTTCGGGCGTCGAATATTCTGGCGATATCGAGCGTTACCGGAGCCTGTATCCGAACGTCCGCCCATGGTACAGATCCGGGGCCCGTCGTTAGGGTGCCGTATCGCTCAAAATCTGCTACACTCAACAAACCCTAAAACAGGACTGCAAACTAGAAGCACGTGACACCAACAATGAACGACGAAGCAACGACGCCGACCGGCGACGAGCAGAAGCCCACAGAATCCGCTGTGGCCACAGAAGAGCTCGTTACCGCAGAGATCGGCGCCACGATCCAACCCCCCACGACCCTTGCTGAGAGCGTTGTCGAACCGACGACCGCACCGATGGCTGCCGATGCCGCCGTCGAAGAGCTGCACGAAATGATGGAGCACCATCCGGAGGAGGTTTCAGCCACGCAGGAAGCCATGTCGGCTTCTCACCCCGAGGCAACCGTTCCCGAGACTGCTCTTGAACCGGCTCCTGAGCCTGCGGCGCCCGTCGCCACGGCAGAAGCTCCGAAGCCTGCTGCAGCGCCGAAAGTCGATTCGGCTCCGACCGGAGTCGTCGACGACGCGATGCTCTTTGAGCGAGCGATGGCCGACCTCGAGAACCCCGCCGAGAGCGATACGACGTATAAAAAGCTCAGCAAAGGGGATCGCATCGAAGCGACGGTCATTCAAGTGGAGAAGGATCGAGTTTTCGTCGACCTCGGCGGCAAGTCCGAGGGCGTAGTTCCGCTCGGCGAGTTGACCGAAGAGAACATCGAGTCTGCCGAGGGCCATGTCAAGGCTGGGGACAAGATTCAGGTCGTCGTGCTGAGGGCGGAGGGCGCCGAAGGCAATCCAATCGTTTCTAAGAAGCGAGCCGAATTCGAAGAGGCTTGGAACAGAATCGTCGAGTCGTTTTCTGAGGGCAAGACCCTTACCGCGCAGGTGATCGACCGTGTGAAAGGTGGCTTGGTGGTCGACATTGGCGTTCGTGGTTTCGTTCCGGCAACCCATGTCGGCAGCGGCAAGCTGCGCAACATCGAGAAGTACGTCGGAGAATCGATCCCGCTGAAGATCATCGAGATCGACCGAGACCGCAAGAAAGTGGTGCTCTCCAATCGGCTTGCCGAAGAAGAGCGACGAGAGTCAGTGCGCGGCGAGATCTTCACAAAGGTCGCTCCTGGAGACATCCTCGAAGGGACTGTCCGCCGGCTCACGGACTACGGCGCTTTCGTCGATTTGGGCGGCATCGATGGCCTTCTCCACATCAGCGAGATGAGTTGGATGCGAATCAATCATCCGCGCGAAGTTTTGAAAGAGAATGAGAAGATCAAGGTCATGGTCCTGCGGCTCGATCCGCAGGCGGCCAAGATCAGTCTGGGCCTTCGGCAAGTCCTGCCCGATCCGTGGAATCTCATTCGAGAGAACTACAAGGTCGGCCAAAAGATTCAGTGCAAGATCAGCCGCTTAGTTCAGAGTGGCGCGTTTGTCAAGCTTCCAGAAGGCGCGGAGGCGTTCTTGCCGATCAGCGAGATTTCCAACCGACGGATCGGCAAGCCGAGCGACGTGCTGACCGAAGGACAAGATGTCGAACTGACGATTATCGACCTGCGCCCCGACGAGCGGCGCATGGTTCTCAGCCTGCGCGGCGGAGCCGCACCAGAATTCCGCGAGTCGCAAGGCGGCTACGGCGGAGGCTCAGGGTCTGGTGGCTACGATGACGACGATATGCGCGGGAAGAAGGGTCCGAAGAAGGGCGGCAAGAAGGGTGGCCGACCCGGTGGCGGCGGCAGACCTGGCGGCCGCGGCATGGACGACGATGAATTCGAGAGTCCAATCGTGGGCAGGGTGCCAACTGGCGGCGCCACGATCGGCGAGCGACTTGGCATGCTCAAGGGCATTCTGGGACGCGACGAAGAGGACGATCTCGATATGGCAGATGAGCCCGCTCACGACGAGCCGGCCGCCGAAACCGAAGCCCAGGCCGAAACAGAAGCCCCTGCCGAGGCAGTGGCTACCGCCGAAACCGCCGCTCCTGAAGAGGCGCCGGCGGATGAAGCCAAGGAACAGTAGTCCGGAGCCTATCGGCCGATGAGTGGAGGGCGTTGCAATCCAGCAGCGCCCTCCACTTGCATTGGGGGGCACAAATGAAGCGGATCGCACTGACAGGCGGGATCGCGGAAGGCAAAAGCGTCATCCTTGGGATCGTCGCCAGTCACGGCATAAAGACCATCTCGGCAGATGAGGTCGTCCGAGAAATTCGAACGGAGCCCGAAGTGCGAAGTGCGATCTCGGCGAAGATGGGGCTCGATGGGGAAGTCAACGTCGAGGCGATCCGCGCTCGGGTGTGGGAGGACTCCGAATTTCGCCGATGGCTCAACCACCTGCTTCACGCGGCCACTCTGCAGCGGATGCTCGAATCAGAGGCTCAGGTCTTCGAGGTGCCGCTGCTCATCGAGACCTGTACTCAGGGTCGGTTCGACCGAGTGTGGGTGGCCACCTGTGGAAAAGAAGAGCAAATGCGTCGACTCATCGAGCGGACCGGCGATCGGCCAACAGCAGAGAAGCTGTTGGCAACACAGCTTCCCACAAAGGTGAAGGCCGCCTTTGCGGACCGCATTCTCCGAACCAATGTTCCATTGTCGCACGTCCAATCCGATGTGTTGTCCGCCCTGGTCGCGGAGAGTTTGGTTTAAGTAGCACGCGCGTCTCCAAAGGTCGTGCTATACTGCTCCAAACTGAACTGAACTTGGGTGGCCGGCATCAGTCTGGCAGCTTGGCAGAATACGGCTTATGGAGGGACAGTCGTTCGGAGGGGCTCCGATCGGCATTTGCGCTCTTCAGTGCGTTTCAGCTATGCTATCGGTCGGCACCCGCTACGTGCGGCGAACTCGATAATCGAGGGCTGTCGAGGTTCGGTTGCACGAGAGGAAACTAAGGATGCGCAATAAGGAGGACTCGTCATTGTGAGGCGGTTCATCAATACAACGGCAGGCA
>JAYROD010000320.1:0-3116 GCA_041911835.1 Fimbriimonadaceae bacterium
CGCGCAATGCAATTCCTTCTTGAACCGTCGCAACGGCTACCCAATCCGCACCATTTTGAAGCGCGAAGCGCGAGACCGGCACGAGCCCGTGTCCATAGGCATCCGCTTTGGCGACCAGCGCGACCCGCGTCTCCGGATTGCCCAAAGCTTCGCGCACGAGCCCGAGGTTATGTTTTAGGGCCGGCAGATCGATCTCGACCCAGGTGCGCGGATACGGATTCACGAGGCTATTGTGGCGCATGAAAGGTCGGGCGCCGAAAAGGAGTCCTATTCTCCATTTGGATAGCGCATAATGCGGACATGAGTAAGCGGGACGAAATGCTCCAGGCGGCGTACGAGATCGTCGGCAAGGAAGGGCTCGAAGGGTTGCACGCCAGGAGCGTCGCGGCCGTCGTCGGGGTCAACCATGCCGCCGTGCATTACTACTTTCGGACGCGCCATGACCTTTTGGTGGGATTGCTCGACTACACTCGCGAACGGTTTCGGACCGACCGGCAAAAGTTTCGAGGCACGAGCGACGATCCGGAGACAGGGGTGGAAGCGGAACTCAATCTGGGGGAGGCCTACTGCAAGCCGAACAGTAGGCTGCTCAAGGTGTGGGCGTCACTATTCGTCGCCGCGCAGACCGACGAGACGCTCCGCGACGGATTGATGGAGTTTTGGGGTGAGTGGGCCGATGGCATCAAGGAGAGCCTAAGAGCTGCGAAGAAGGCCGGCATCGTTCAGGAGAGCAGCGTATTCAAGGATCCCGGGTTCATTCTAGCGGTCCTCTTGGGACTTGGGATCTCCGGCCAGCTGCTCGGGGCAGGGTTCGACGCCGCTTCACGCATTGACCTTGTGGTCAGTTCGCTGCTTTCCGAGTAGCGCGGTAAGGATCGAGCAGCCAGCAGGCAGCGTGATGGCGGCTGTCATAGGGTAGCAACCCCGGCTCTTCACCGCATGGAGCGAAAGCAAGAGCGCACCTTGGACGGAAGCTGCAGCCTTCGGGAAGGGCCGTAAGGTCGGGCGGCTGTCCGACGATCGATTCCAGCCTCGTCGTGCCCGTTCTCGGCAGGGCGTTCAGCAGGGCCTGCGTGTAGGGGTGTGCCGGCTTTTCCAGCACGGAGGCCGTCGGACCATCCTCAACCACGCGGCCGGCATAGTAAACAGCGATGCGATCGGCGACGGAGGCGATGACTCCAATGTCGTGCGAAATTAAGATGACTGCGGTTCCCTCCTGCTCCTGAAGCTCCTTGATCAGCCGCAGAATTTGAGCCTGTAGGGTCACGTCGAGGGCCGTCGTGGGTTCGTCGGCGATGAGCACTTTGGGCTTGCAGGCAAATGCGATGGCGATCACCACTCGCTGCCTTTGGCCGCCACTCATTTGGTGCGGGAATTTCTTGGCTGCGGACTCCGGGGCCGGCACGCCGACCTGGTCCAGCAACTCGACGGCCCGTGCCCACGCCGCCGTTCGGTCCATCCCCATGTGCAGCGTCAGCACTTCAGCGATCTGCGCTCCCACCCGCATCATTGGATTGAGGCTCGTAAAAGGGTCCTGCATGACCATCGCGATCTCTTGGCCCCGAATACCAAGCCAGTCCCGCTTGCGAAGCTGAGTGAGATCACGGCCGTCGAGCTTGATCGAACCGCTTGCGACGCGTCCGTTCGGAGGCAGCATGCCCATGATGGCCAGGCCGGTCATCGACTTTCCGCATCCCGATTCGCCAACGACTCCAAGCGTCTGCCGAGCGTCCACTTCGAACGAAACTCCCCTGAGAATCGGTGCGGCGCCGATGACGACTTCAAGGTTCTCCACCTGCAGCGTGGACATCCGCTCATTATAGTCTGCGGGAACCAGGGGGCGCGAGTATACTTGCCACCATGGTTTCGAACATTCGCGTGGTCGTGGTGGACGACGAGCCGGCCTATCGATCCGCGCTTCAGAAGACGTTGGGATTAATGCCCGAGTGCGAGGTCGTCGGGGTATGCAAAGACGGCCAAGAGGCGCTCGATCTTTGCCTTGCCGATCCTCCCGACGTGCTTTTGACGGACATCAACATGCCGCGAATGGACGGTGTGGAATTGATACGCCGCTTACTCAAGCAGGAGAAGGGAATCCAGGTCGTCGTGCTCACGGTCAACGAGGAAGACGAGACCATTTTCGAGGCATTCCGCGCGGGTGCGCTGGGATATCTTTTGAAGACTTCGACGCCGCAAGACGTCATCGAGGCAATTCGGCTGGCCGAGCGAGGAGAGGCGAAGATCACCCCGAAGATCGCTGCGAGGGTAATCGAGGACTTTCGGAGGGTCAAAGAGGACGATGAAACGGACGATACGGAGCTCTATGTGTTGAGCGATCGTGAAGCGGAGATTCTCGACCTCGTCGCCAAAGGCATGCGCAACAAAGAGATCGCCAACCAGCTCTGCATCGCCGAGAAGACGGTCAAGAACCACGTCAGCAACATCCTTAAGGCGCTACAGGTCAACAGCCGCACCGAGGCAGCCATGAAAGCACTGAAGGCTAAGCTCGTCGAGACGGTCTGAGCCCATGAGCATGAGCCCGCCGCCCGAGCACGAGGGGGCGTCCGCACCGGTCAAATCGACTAATCCGCGGACTTTGGCCCTTGTGCTGGGAGGGGTGGGTTGCGGGCTCCTTTTCATTTGCGGCGCGGTGGGCGCCGTCGTGCTTTTTCCCGTTTTGGCGCAGGCTCGCGAGTCCGCGTGGACTAACGGGTGCCTCGGCAACCTCAGACGGCTTAGCGCTTCGACGCTGATCTATGCTGCAGATAACGATGAGCGGCTCCCTGGAGCGGCTTGGATGGACTCGCTGAGCTTTACTGTCCAAGGCGGGGAGCGCGTGTTCCATTGTCCTAAGATCCGCTCGCAAGAAAATGGGGCGTATGGCTATGCTTTCGCAGCGGATCTCGTGGGGAAGCGCACCCCGGACTCGCCCATTCCCGCTCAGCAGGCCATGATTTTTGACTCTAAATTCACTGCCCGAAACGCCGTCGGGCCACCATCGAGCGCACCCATGCCGCCGAGGCACACCAGAGGGCGGCCCAAGGGAAACAACACGGCGTTTCTGGATGGCCACGTCGAGTTTCTCCCGGTCGACGCAACCCGCTAATCTGGCATCC
>JAYROD010000321.1:0-18798 GCA_041911835.1 Fimbriimonadaceae bacterium
GTAGGTCGCTCCGGGGCTCAACCGGAAATAGGATGCGACCTCTTCCTCGCCGATGCCGACGTCGCAGAGCATAACGAAAATGCTCAGGAGCATGGCCGAGATTCGGGTGCACATGCGCGCCCCGAGGTCGCCATGTACGGCACAAATCGTCTCGTGGACGTGATCCCGTACATCCCAGCCCTGGCCGTCCTCAAAATACGGCACCAGGATGCCGCAGGCCCTCAATACGTCGGAATTCTCGAGCCAATCGCTTTGCACGAGCTTCAGCCGTTCAAGCGCGCCCTCCAAGCTACGGCCGTTGCCTTTTGTCTTCTTAGCAAGCAGACTGACGATTGCTGGCGCCACGGCCATTCGCTTGCTCGAAGCAATTTGGCGCGTGACGAGCTCTTTTTCGCTTGGGGTGGGCTCATCGATCGTTCCGACAACCCACTCTCGGAGGCACGGCAGGTTCGAGCGATGGGCCTTGTGCGGGGGCTCGGAGGTGAGAGCGAGGAGCGTGGGCCGGCCCGACTTGACTCGCTTTTCCAGGCCAAGCCGCAAGTTCTGTTTTGTCCGAACCTGATTCCAGGCATCCTGAGCGTCGTCCAGGATCACGGGCACATTCGCTTCCCATCGATGTTGACCAGATGCCCACTCGTAGGCCGACATGACCTTGGCCATACTGAATTCTCTGCGCTGAAGGACCTTGGCGACGGCAGTGAGCAGGTGAGTTTTCCCCCACCCGCTCGGCCCGACGATGCACACGAACGGCTGCACCCCGCCACTGAAAAGCAGGCTGGCCTCGATAGCGCGCAAGTTCGACGGCAAGGCGGCGATGGAGCCAAAGCCGTGATGGCATTGCGGCGCCGAAGTCGGGGTTGCCTGATGGAACTCGGTGTAGTTTGAGCCGGTTGCTCCAGGAATCGAAATGAGACCCTCTGCCATACGAATCAACACCCTCGACAAACATCAGGCCGATCGCTTATCCCCGCGTTTCAACCTGGAACGAGGACGGCCCCTCTCTGATCCGTCCTGCACTAAAATTATCGTCGATTCGGGGCGTTCTCGGGCCCGATCCGGGTTAGCAAAGGGCGAAGTTTTCCACCGACTTTCCCCCTGGGCTAGTGGCGAATCCGCTTCCAGTAAGCCTGAAATTCAAAGCCGGGATCATGGTTCAAGTTGTGACACCGCATGCACGTCTTGGCATCGACCTTGGGCAGCGCGACAGTGGGGTTCTGCGAGTGCGCTCTACCCGGGCCGTGGCATGCCTCACAACCAACATTCGCCAAAGCCGGTGTCTGCTGACGGGAGACGAATCCCCCTTTGAATTCCAATCCGACGACGTGGCACTTTACGCAATCAGGATCCCTTCCGTGGACATCGGATTCAAGAGTCTTCAGGGCTTGGGAGTGGGCGGTCTGAGACCAAATTTTGAGCGCCTTGGCATGGCATGACCCGCACGCCGCTGTCCCGGCGTAAGCGCTGCCGCTGGCCCGAGGAATCTTGTCGAGGAGATTCTCCGAGGTAACCCGTGAAAGATAGCGGTCCAGCACGACGCGGACGTCGGGACTTTCGGAGACGGAAGGTCCCAAATCGATGATCTCCAGCTTGGAGAATTCATCCCCCTCCAGCGTGGCCCGCAAAACTTGCTTTCCGCGAGAGCCGGCCGAAACGATCCAGGTTTTGCCGATCACCGTCGGACGGGGATCGGGCTCAGATTCGGACGTGAAGCCGATCAGCCTCAAGTCAGGATTCGCTTTGGCGAGAGCGACAGCCTCTTCCTTCGACCCGTTGAAGAGCAGAATGGGAACGAGATCCGTGTCTCGAGCCTGTGTGACGAGCGCCTGGACGGCTTGGGAGGCGCTCACGCTTGGAGTGTTGAGTAACTGGCCGAGCCGACCTGGGTCTGCCGAGATACCCCCTACCAAGAACGGCTTCTTCTCGATGAAAGGTGGAAATGAGGCGTTTGAACCAGGCTGCAAGGAACCGGTGATAAGCCGATCGTCACCCAGGAGCCGTTGGATCGCTGCGACCTCCGCAATCCCTAGCTTGGCTTCTGAGGCGCCGAGGTTCACCGCATCGACGCCAACGGTCTTCAGCACCTCGGCAATCGTCTCCGCTTTGAGTTCATCCTGCCGGCCGACATCAGCAATCCAATTGCCATTGGAGAGCACCACGTTCGTGCCTTTACGCATCAGGCGGGCCACCGCTGTGCCCAATCTCAACAACCCGCCCGACATCGGTTTGATGCATCCGCACGGCGTCATCTCGCCCCGGAAGTCGGGCAGCAAGATGACGGAAGCTCCTCCCTGAGGTCCGTTCCAGGCGAGCGAAGCGGCTCCCACGCTGAGGGCCGCTGCCCCCCAAAGCGCAAGCTTCATCTGACGACGCCTGTCACCGGAACCGCGATGACGGGCTGATCGGGGTCGTTCGTATGGACCTGAAGCATCCCGGAAAGGTTTCCGAAATCGGCCTTGCCATCGTATTCGACGACGAGCTTGTATTCCCAGTTGCCCTTGAGAGGCTCCACATGGGCGGTGATACTCGGATTGTCGGATTCCACCTTGAGCACCTTGAAGTCTCGCTCCGGACGGCTCAGGAGAACCCAGGCGCGTTCCGGTCTTCGGCTCAGTTCGCCGAAGTAAACGCTGAGTGGGAGCACTGCAATCCCTTTCTGCACATAGAGGGTCCGTCGCAAAATCGGAAAGTCCTTGCTGTTCGTTTTGACGACGATCGTGCCGGTGCTCCTACCCGGGATGATATCCGCGGGCAGGTCGATCTTAATTCTGTAGCCTTCGCGACGCATGAGGGGCTCGTTGATGCTCGGGTCGGCGAGATCGCCCGACCACGGCTCGAATGAGACCTTTGCCGGGACACCGTCGAAATCCACGGACTCGACCAGCATCGGTTGTTTGGGATTCAGCGCCAAGACGATCTCGGCGCTGGCGCCGTCCTTGCCCGCAACCACAATATCGTTTCCCGAAGGATTGATGAATCGATATAGCGGTTCGACGCGGAAGGAAACCGGAATTCGCCTCATGGGGATGTCAGTGTCGTTTGAATAGAAATAAAGCGACTTCTGGATGTTTCCAGGAAACTCAGAGGTGTCGACATAGACCTTCACCAATCCGCTGGCACCTGGTTCGATGGTCTTCGGATAGTCGAGCCGGAAGCAACCGCAATCTGGAGTCACGCGTATCTCAAGCTTCGCCGTCCCACGATTGAAGACCTGAAAGCTCATCTGGGCTATCGTGCCCTGGATCACGGGCTCCGTCGTCAGCTCGGCGGGTTGGATGAATGCGGATGGCTGCGCCGGGGTCAACCAACTCTTCTTGATGATCGCTTGGCGAAGCTGCGCGACGCTGGCCAAGGTCGCCCGAACCGTCCGTGCCTCTTCGGGAGCCACACGGTTGCCGGCAAAATACGAGCCCTCGCGACGCCACATGATGTTCCCAGGATTCTCG
Organism: Fimbriimonadaceae bacterium; assembly: GCA_041911835.1. Taxonomy (GTDB): domain Bacteria; phylum Armatimonadota; class Fimbriimonadia; order Fimbriimonadales; family Fimbriimonadaceae; genus JAYROD01. Next base: position 3,444 of record JAYROD010000321.1, read on the forward strand.
GTTCTTTCCAACCCAAAGTAGGCGCCGATGGCGTACGCCACCTCGTTTTGCACGTCGACGGCTTCGACGGAGTGCTTGGTTGCTTCTCGGGTGAGCGAGATCACCGCATCGACTGCGGGATCGTTCGGGGAGGGGGAGAGCATAAACACGGCTCCCGCTGGACCTGGCGAATCGGGGTTTGGAGGGAGCTCATTCTCAAATGCAACTTGGATCCGGCCCTCCTTTCCAAGGGTCAGCTTGAGTTCGGGAACCTCCTTCTGCCACGCTTTCACCGCGGCATCGCGCGCCCTGGCGAATTCCTCCCGTCGTGCCGGAGGAACGTTTCGGTCGTCCCATGTCATCGTCACATCTAACGTCGGCAGTGCAGCCGCATCACGGGCAGCGTCAGCGAAGCTCCCCATCGTTCTGAAATCAAAGGGCCGCAGATCGCTCTGGACCATCTGAAACGCCTTCTGAAACGCGGCGTTTGTCCCGGCAGGCACGACCGGCGCTGCCTTCGACGAGAAAACGAAGGCGAAGATTGGAAAAACAAGCATTGACTATCAATAGAGTACCGAGAGGAGCCGCCGGTTCGTCGATTCTCCTATTCGACAAAGGCGTCGTCGGCGGGAGGACGCCGTAAATAAGCCTCTATGAAGCCGTCGATCGTGCCATCGAGCACCGCGATGACGTTGCCGGTTTCGTAGCCGGTTCGGTGGTCCTTAACCATCGTATATGGCTGCATCACGTAGCTCCGGATTTGCCGGCCCCACTCCGCTGGGCCGACGTCGCCCTTTAGGGCCTTAAGCTTCCCCTCATCCTCGGCCTTCTGAAGCACTGCGAGCCTGGCGGCCAAAACCGTCATCGCGCTGGCGCGGTTCTTGTGCTGGCTCCGCTCGTTTTGGCATTGCACGACGAGGCCGCTCGGCAAGTGGGTGATGCGAACGGCGCTCTCGGTTTTGTTGACATGCTGCCCGCCTGCGCCTCCGGCCCTCAGCGTCTCGACCTTGAGATCGTCGGGATTGATGTTGACCTCCGTCGCTTCGATCTCAGGGAGAACCTCCACCCGCGCAAACGACGTATGCCGCCGGGCCGCCGCATCGAATGGCGAGATTCTCACCAAACGGTGAACACCGTTCTCGGCCTTGAGGTAGCCGTAGGCGTTCTTGCCCGCGATCAGGGCGCTTACGTTGCGGTAGCCAGTGACGTCGCCGGGATTCTCGCTCAATATTTCCAGCTTGAAGCCCTTGCGCTCTGCCCAACGAGCGTAGAGGCGAAAGAGAATTTGGGCCCAATCGCACGCTTCCGAGCCCCCTGCTCCAGCGCTGATTTCAAGCAGCGCGTTATTGCCGTCGTGCTCGCCGCTGAGAAGCGTCTCGAGTTCATAGCGATCGAGATCGTGGAGAAATTGGGATGCCATCGAGTCGGCCTCGGCGGCGAGCTCAGGGCTCGGGTCCTCGGCAAGCATCAGATTTAGCTCCGCGATGTCCCGCTCGGTCTTATCGAGCTCCGCGTAGGGCTGGACGATGTCCCGGTATCGGGAGAGGCGCTTAAAGTCTTTGTTGGCGGAGTCGGGATCCTCCCAAAAATCCGGCTGTTCGGACTTGTGTTCGAGCTCGGCAATCAGTTTCTCAAGCTTTGGCAGGTCAAAGATGCCCCCGGATAGCGTCCAGCCGCCGACGGGCGGTGGACAGCGCTTCATGCTGTTCGGGGCTCAACATGTTGCGTAATTTACCCCATAATTGAACCTAAACCCGATCAAGGACTGTCATTTTTGTCATAGTGTCGACCAAAATGGTCGTAAGGACATAGGTAGGAGATCTTTCTTCATGAACGCCATCCATCGCTCGGCATTCCCATTGCGTTGGCTCTTGCTCGCATTCACCGCGGCGGTCGCGGTTGCGGCACAAGGGCAAACCAATACGATCATTCATCCGACGCGTACCTTCACAGGCCCGACCGCCGTGATCGATTCAACGCTGAACGTCTTTCCGCAAATCAACCCGTCGCATCTTTCGCAGCCGCGGATGTCCTCCGAAAATGAGGATGGTCCTCCGGTCCGTACAGGTACGCCCAACAATCTGATTGCGAGCAGCCTTTCCACATCGACCCCGAGCAATTTCGGCGCGATGTTCCCTGGCATCGGATTTACGGGTTGGGTTCCGCCCGACCCCAATATCGCGGTCGGACCCCAGTACATCGTCGAGACCGTGAACTCGGACATCGCCTTCTTTCAGAAGTCGAACGGTTCCAAAGTCTTCCAGCAAGCGATGTCGCCGACCGGGTTCTTCAGCGGCCTCGGAGCCACGAGCTTCATCTTCGACCCGAAATGCTTTTATGACCAGGTTTCCGGCCGGTTCTTCGTGATCGCCCTCGAAGAGGACGATGCATCGAAGGTCAGCAAATGCCTGGTTGCCGTCTCGGATGACAACAACCCTAACGGAACCTGGTTCAAATATCGAATCGAAGCCAAGATGACCATTAGCGGTTCCGATTGTTGGCTGGACTATCCCGGCTGGGGCTACAACAAGGACGCGATCGTCATCACCGGAAACATGTTCGCTTTCGGCGACGGCTATCAGGGGACTCAGATCATCGTGCTCTCCAAGGCACAGATGCTGACGGGCGGCGCACCGACGATCACCTCGTTCTTGGGCAACGGCTTCACGATCCAGCCGTGCCGAACTCTGGACCCGGTGCTCGACAAGGTTTACGCCGTCGGGCAGGACACGACGACTTCGCTCGCCGTCTACTGCATCCAGAACCTCTTGAACAACCCGACGATCGTTCGGACGACGCTGGCAGTACCCGCGTTCCAGAACGCCGGCCTTGCTCAGTCGACGGGTGGGGGATTCCTAGATACGCTCTATCCTCGCTGCCTCGCCGCCTACTATAGGAGTGGGAAGATCGTCACTGCCCACACCTGTGCCACGGCGAACTCGCAGGGCAAGAACGTAGCACGCTGGTATGACATCAAAGTCAACACCTGGCCGGCAAGCGGAGCTCCGACCTTGAATCAGTCGGGCAACATCCTTAACGTCAACGCCAACTTCTTCCAGCCTGGAATCTGCGTCAACAAGTTCGGCGATATCTCGATGATCTTCAGCGCCTGTAACACCAGCGTGGCCGCAGACATCTATATTGCTTCGCGAAAGACAACCGATCCTCTGGGATCGATGGGCAATCCTATCAAGCTCGGTTCCAGCACTGGCAATCCGCAAGCCGGCGGCAACAGATGGGGCGACTACTTCGCAACGGTGGTCGATCCAACGGACGACGCTACGTTCTGGGGAGTCTGCCAAACGGTTGTGCCAGGTGGCGCGTGGACGACGCAGTTCTTCAAATGGACGGTTACCACGAGTGGTGGCGGCGGTGGCGCTACAGTCATCCCGCCGTCGAACGTTTCGATCTATGGCGGCCAAGGAAACATCATCAGTGGCACTCTGAGCTCCATCACGAGCTCGGATGACCAGTACCTTGACGTTCAGGCGACGCTCAATCCGGTCCTCGGATATGTTGCTGCGATCGAGCTAACGTTCAACACGAATAAGCCGCCTGCGAAGGTGACGTCGCTGACGTTCACTAACGAAGCGATCACAAACTACCCTGTCAACGCGACCGGCATGTTCTGGGTCTACAACTGGACGACCGGCGCCTACGATCATAAGATGAGCTACACGATTCCGTACCTCGGAAACGCGCAGGTTCAGCTTCCGATCACGAACTTCACCAACTACGTGAGCGCGACTGGGCAAGTCAAGATCGTGTTCCGTGGCCTGACGCCGATCACTTCGGGCACAAATACGCGCCCGTTTGATCTGCTCGAGGACTTCTGCAAGCTCGAAGGCAATTTCCTACCTTAGTCCGCCTTCGACCACGGTCGACCCTCAGATCACGGCTCTCTCATTCGAGGGAGCCGTGATTGTTATGTTGGGTCGTGCTACGAACTACTCTGAAAAGCGGAAGTCTCACGACCGCCAAGGGAGCCGTAAGTTCGAGATGCGACACGGATTTCGTGCGAGCGGTGAAGCGCCGAGGCTGCCTGCAACCTTTCCGCCTCGCAGATGCGCATCAGCCTGAGTTCGGCTTCATGGATCTGGTTCAAACGGGTCGTTGAAAGGGTTCCTTCAACCTGAATCTCATCAATCGCAGATTGGCGAGAGTCGAGCAAAGCGCCGATCTCTCCAAGGCGATTGGACTCGATGGCCTCTGCCAGACTCAGCGTCAGAATAAGCAGCCGCTCGGCGATCTCGTCCGAGCTCCGGTTAGGCCGCAAGGTCTCGTTCCTCGGGTGCGGACTTGCGTAACTGCTGTTCGAGAGTCGCCCAACTCTCGCGAAGCGAAGCGAGAATTCTGATCGTGCGCTCGATTGGTTCGGCGCTCTCTTCTAGATTCGCTTCGACAAGCTGATTGTAAGCGTATGTGTAGAGCGAAAGCAGATTGCTTGCGACTTCGCCGCCCTGCTTGAGGTCGAGACAAGACGTGAGCTCCGTCAGGATGCGCTGAGCCTTCAGGAGGTTCGCGTTCTTGGCGAAACGATCACCGGAGGCGAGCCCGGCCTTGGCCAATTCGCAGAACTTGATCGCACCGTCGTAAAGCAGGATGACCAACTCGAGCGGCGAAGCTCCGTTCACCGCGTTTTTACGATATTCGTCAACGTACCGCCCTTTTTGCACCGCCGCCTACTCCTGTCTCCCCGTACAGATTATTGGCTGGCACGCTTCTTGGGCTCATCTGCAAATTGACCTTTCGGCATAAAAAACGCGATCAGCCCCAGGCAGATGAGCAGCCAGGCAAGGGGGACGATCCACGTCCAGCTTGCCGGGTATTCAGGTTGCGGGAGATCCTTGATCTGTCGGGCGAGCATGACTTGCTGCAGCCGCAAAAACAGAAAAATGCCAATCGCCATCGCACCTCCGAGAAATCCGCAGGCGCCCGGAAGGCCGGTTTTTCGCGTGATTGTCGAGCCGAAGATCGCGGCCGGGACCAGTCCGCAGAGACTGGCCAGTCCAAGCGTCAGCAGCTTGTTCGTCGCTGGAAGCGCGAAGTAGGGCCAAACTCCCAAGAGATAAGTGATGATCGACGTTCCTACGAATGCCGCGCATCCAGCGAGCATTTGCGCGTCGAAGTCGCGTTCGGCTTTGAGCGGTCCCTCTCTCTTTTCGTCGGTCTGCAGCGGCTCAAATGGCATATCGAGTGGATTCCATCATGGCACCAGACGCAAAAAAGCGGCCCCACCGAAGTGGGACCGCCGAACTTCGAAGTCAGTTGTCGGAGTTCGTGCTGGCTGGAACAGGAGTCAAATGGAGATCTTGCTCCAGCTTCAACGGAGCGCCATCGAGTGTCGCCGAAGAGCCTTCAACGATGAAGACCCAGGTGAGCATGTCCTTGCGCTCCTTCCGCCCGCTAGCCTGTCCGGTCGCCAAATCCCGAGGCTGCACATTGGTGCTCAGAGCCGTAATGAGGCAGTTCTTCAAGGTGTAAAGCTTCGGACTCGCCTTTCCTCTTTCCGAGCTCACAACCGCCACGGTGATCGAATCCAACGGCTTTCCAAGGCGCATCGCCTGCTTCAGCGCTGTCGCGCATTGACCGTCGGCGCAGGTGATTCGCACATAGACAGGCTGGTCGCCTCCCGCTTTGCGTCCCGATATGCTCAGATCGCTGAACGAGGCCTTTCCGGAGCCGCCTCCGTTCGATTGGAGCGAAACGGCATTGCCCTTGTCAGAGATCTTTGAGGGCGACTCGCGAAGGAACTCGACGCCCACTCCGGGAACCGGACTTGCGGTCGAGCAGATGGACAGCATTTCTCCCTTGCCGGCCCCAATGGTCAGATACATGTCGGAAGAGGAGGCTTTCGCCTGGGTCAACGCGGCTGCGGTAACCGCTACGAAGAGGATGGTTCGGGTTGAAGTTTTCATTGTGTTCTCCGTCAGGGCCTGAACGATGCCCTGCTCTCTTGTGCCGTTCGACCGTGAATCGCTTCTCCGGTTCCGCGCACTGGTTTTTGGTCCTAGGCCGGCGTGACCCATCGGGAGCCCAATTGACTTAGAAGTACCGAAAAGGTATCCTTTTGCCTTGCGACCGGCGATCATGCCGGCCGACTCCGACAATTTGGCCACAGGGAACGTGAGTTCTGGCTCAAACCCCCTGGGAACGGCGGGAAAAACATATGGCAAAACAGTGTCTCATCGTCAAGCAGAAGCGCAAAGCTAAGTTCAAAGCACGCGCTTACAATCGCTGCAATGTTTGCGGGCGACCCCACGGTTACTCACGCTTTTTCGGTCTCTGCCGGATTTGCATTCGTGAAATGGCGCACAAGGGCATGCTGCCCGGCGTGACCAAGTCGAGCTGGTAGGGCTCAAGGAGTTAGCATGCACAGCGATCCCATTGCCGACCTGTTGACGCGCATCCGCAACGGCGCCCACGCCAAGTTGCCGGCGGTCGAAGTACCGATGAGCAAAATCAAGCTTGATATCGTGAAGATCCTCGAGGCCGAGGGCTACCTCAAGAGCCACGAGATCAGCACGGAATCAAAATTCCCAATGATCCGCATTCACCTACGCTATGACGCCAAGCGAAAACCGGTCATCAACCACATCGCCCGCGTTAGCAAGCCCGGTCTGCGAGTCTACAAGGGCAGCACAGAACTCAAGCCGATCCGGAGCGGATTGGCCACTCAAATCGTGTCCACCAGCACAGGCGTGATGAGCGACCGAGAAGCGCGCAAGCGAAAGATCGGCGGCGAAGTCCTGTGCGAGGTCTGGTAAGGAGGTCGCCATGTCGAGAATAGGTACTCAACCCATCACCGTTCCGAGCGGCGTAACCGTCGAGATCGGACCGGCCAACGAAGTGACGGTAAAGGGGCCCAAGGGCGAGCTCGTCCAGAAGATATCGGACGATCTAATCCTGAAACAGGAAGACGGCACCATCACCGTCGACCGGCCCAATAACCAGTACCGTATGCGGAGTCAACACGGGCTCGCCCGAACGCTCATCAACAATATGATCGTTGGAGTGACGCAGGGCCACAGCAAGGCGCTCGAGGTTCAAGGCGTCGGCTATCGGGCGCAGCTCCAGGGCAAGAACCTCTTGCTCAATATGGGCTATTCGCATCCAGTAACGGTAGAAGCGCCGTCGGGAATCAATTTCGAAGTCCAGGCGGACGAGAAGTCTCGCCAGACCTCAATCATCGTCAGCGGCATCAACAAAGCGATGGTCGGGCAGGTGGCTGCCGACATCCGCAAGGTCCGCAAGCCCGACCCCTATAAGGGGAAAGGCATTCGCTATAAAGGCGAAGTCGTCAAGTTGAAGGCCGGCAAGCGAGCGGCGGCTAAGAAGTAAAGGAGCTTTTGAAATGCCAAGCAAATCACGAGCAGATGCACGAGTTATCCGCCACGCCCGCGTTCGTAAAAAGATCATGGGCACGCCGGAACGGCCGCGACTGGCCGTCTACCGTAGCTTGAAGCACATCTCTGCGCAATTAATCGATGACACAAAGGGTCAGACCCTTTGCAGCGCCAGCAGCTTGGAAAAGGAGCTGAAGGCCAAGGGTAATGCCGACGGAGCGAAAGCGGTCGGCGCGACCGTGGCCAAGCGGGCCAAAGATATGGGTCTGAAAGCTGTGGTCTTCGACCGAGGCGGTTTTCAATACACCGGCCGTGTCGCAAGCCTGGCCGAGGGCGCCCGAGAAGCGGGGTTGGAGTTTTAAGCCATGAAGATGCAATCGCGAATGACTGGACGGCGCGACAGCCGCCAGCAGCAACAGGAAGGGCCGCAGTTGGATGTGCGGGTCGTCCGATCCAATAAGGTGTTCAAGACCCACAAGGGTGGTAAGACAGCCTCATGGTCCGTGCTGGTCGTCGTTGGCGACAACAAGGGCAGCATTGGCGTCGGCCTTGGAAAGGCCCGAGGCATCCCGGATGCGATCCGAAAGGCCGAGGAAGCCGCTCGAAAGAACATGTTCGACGTGCCGATGGTGGGGGACACGATTCCTCACGCCGTCGAAGCGACGTGCGGATCGGCAAAGGTCGTCCTGAGACCGGCGTCTCCCGGTACCGGCGTCAAGGCCGGCAGCGCCGTGCGAGCTTGTCTTGAAGCGGCAGGCATCCACAACGTGCTCGGCAAGAGCCTGGGAAGCCGGAACGCCGTCAACATGGCCTATGCGACCGTGGAAGCGTTCAAGTCCCTGAGCGTGCCTGAAACCGCAGCCGAGCGCCGCGGACTAGATGTTAACGAGTTGGTGCCGTGGCTCGAAAAGGCTCGAAAGGAGGAAGCGGATGCTGCGCATTAAGCTGATTAAGAGCGTCATCGGCGGAACGCCCCGCAACCGCGCGACAGTTCGGGCGCTTGGTCTGACCAAGACTCAAATGACCGTCGAACATGAGGACAACCCTCAGATTCGGGGGATGGTCCACCACGTCAAGCATCTGCTGCAAGTGGAAGTCGTCGATGGAACGCCGAAAGTGTCTAACCGGCCCGACAAGAAGCGACGGAGCGGAGCGCCAAAGGTCACGGCTTCCAAGCCAAAGGCTGTGAAGGCTGTTGCCGCACCCGTAGCACAGTCTGAGCCTAAGGTCGAAAAGTCAGAGGCTCCGAAGCCGAAAGCCGCTCCGAAAGCAGCGGCAAAGCCCGCAGCCAAGGCTCCCAAACCGAAGAGTGAGGATAAGTGACGATGGATTTGAATTCACTGAGACCCAGCAAGGGCAGCACCAAGAGCCGCCGGCGCGTCGCGCGCGGCATCGGCAGCGGCTTGGGAAAGACGGCTGGCCGAGGCACAAAAGGCCAGAAGGCACGCCGACAGATCCATCCGCGGTTTGAAGGCGGCCAGACCCCGATTCAGCGCCGACTTCCCGTCAAGAAGGGCTTTCGCAATATCAACCACAAGGAATTTGCGATCGTCAATATGGACGATCTCGAGCGATTGTTCGACAAGGGCGGCGAAGTCACCCCTGAGAAGCTCATCGCGTCGGGCATCATCGCCAAGAACAAGGACGGAGTCAAGGTTCTGGCCTACGGTGAACTCACAAAGAAGCTCAAAGTGTCCGCGCACCGATTCAGCAAAGCGGCCGAAGCCAAGATTGTGGCTGCCGGTGGTGAGGTGATCCGCCTGTGAGCATGGCAACTGCTCTAGGCGGTGGCGGCGGCTATGGCGGCGGAGGCGACAAGGCCCTTCGGCGGCCACTGCTCGAGACTCTGCGCCTCGCATGGGCCGATCCGGACATCAAGCAAAGGCTCATGTTCGTGCTTGGCGTGTTCGCCGTTTATGCCCTCGGCGTGCACATCCCGGTGCCTATTCCCGGCATCAATCCTATTGAATTCGAGAAGCTCATCCAGAATAACCCGTTCTTCGCGCTGATCAACACGTTCGGCGGCGGCGGCCTGAAGCGAATATCGATCTTCGCTCTCGGCTTGAACCCCTATATCACCTCGTCGATCATCATGCAAATTTTGACGACGGCGCTTCCGCATTGGAAGAAGGAGATGAAGGAAGGCGGAGAGTATGCCCGCAAGCAGCAGAACAAGCGCACCCGGCTTTTGACGCTCGCTCTGTGTTTTGCTCAGGGTTGGGGCTTGCTCCAGCTTATGGGCAACACGCCGGGGATCGGCTCGATGGCGCTCATGACGAAGCTCACGGTCATCCTGTTCTGGACCGCAGGGGCCATGTTCATTCTCTGGCTCGGAGAGCAGATCAGCGAGAAAGGCATAGGCAACGGCGTCTCACTGATGATCTTTGCAGGTATCACCATTTCGATTCCGAACATGGTCAGCCTAATCGGCAAGGGCATCGAGAACGGCATCGTCCAATGGTGGGGCGTGATCTTCTTGGTCGCAATATTCCTCATAACGACCTGGACCATCGTGCTCTTCACCGTGGCCCAACGGCGAATTCCGATTCAGCACCTAAGGCGTCAGATCGGCACGAAAATGGTGGGCGGAGCTACCAGCTATCTGCCGCTCACGCTCAACTTGGCGGGCGTCATCCCGATCATCTTCGCGATCTCCCTCATCTATATGCCTGCTCAGTTCGCGGCCATGTTCCCGGCGACGAGCCCGATCCATGATATTTTGCAGGGCGTAGCGAAGTTCACCTATCCGGACTTCTCGACTTGGCAGGGGTGGATCGGAGCGTTCATCTATACGCTTCTGATCTTCTTCTTCACCTACTTCTATACTGCCATCCAATACAACGTCGAGGACATCGCGGACAACCTGAAACGAGGGGGCTCGTTTATCCCGGGCGTTCGACCGGGCAAACAAACGAAAGACTTTCTCGACGCGGTCATTTCGCGCATCACGATTGTCGGCGCTCTCTTTTTGGCCGGCATCGCCTTGACGCAGTACGTCGTGCCCCTCTTCATCCGGATTACAGGCATCCAGCAGCTCTTTGGCACCTCGCTGCTCATCATGGTGAGCGTCGCGCTGGAAACCATGCGGCAGATCGAGGCCAACCTGCTGATGAAGCAGTACGGACAGTAGGAGGCAATTTTGGATTTTGGATTTTCGATTTCGGAGCTGAATCCGATCTTGCAGTCGAAAATCCAAACTCCAAACTCCAAATCGCCATGCGTCTCATTCTGATTGGTCCGCCCGGAGTTGGAAAAGGCACCCAAGCCGCTCTCCTCGAGCAGCGGCTCGGGCTCAAGCCTCTCTCGTCCGGCGTCATCTTCAGGCAGGAGATCGAGGCTGAAACCGACCTCGGCCGCCTGGCCAAGCGTTATATCGACCACGGCGAGTTGGTCCCGAACGGCGTGACGATCGAGATGATGGCCAAGCGTATTCGCAAAGACGATGTCCGCAAAAGCGGCTTTGTTCTGGATGGATTTCCGCGCACCGTCAAACAAGCTGAGGCTCTCGACGAGATGCTGGACGATATGGGCGAGTGGATCGACGAGGTCGTCAGTATCGAGGTCGATCCGGAGGTCGTCGTGGCACGGCTCTCGGGCAGAATGGGATGCACCAAGTGCGGCGAGATCTATCACAGCACCAACAAACCGCCAAAGCGCGAAGGTCTCTGCGATAAGTGCAACGGCCCGCTCTTCGTGCGAACCGACGACCAGCCGGATACCATTCGGGAGCGGCTGAAGACGTTTGATGAGAACACCGCCCCGGTCATCGAGTATTACCGACAAAAGGGCAAGCTCCTCAGCGTCGACGGACGCCATTCGCCGGAAGAAGTTTACGAAGAGATCTTAACTGGCCTTAAGCCATGATCCTGCTCAAGTCCAAAGCTGACATCGAACTGATGCGGAAAGCCGGCAGGCTCGTCGCGAAGACCCTCCGAGAGGTTGCCGGGACTATCGAACCCGGCAAAACAACGCCGAAGCACCTCGACACCCTCGCCGAAAAATTGATCCGAGACGCAGGAGCCGTACCCAGCTTCCTGGGATACCGTGACTATCCAGCGGCGACGTGCATCTCGGTGAACGATGTGGTCATTCATGGCATTCCGAACGATGTTCCTTTGGAATCGGGCGATATCATCGACCTCGACTTTGGCGTCATTTTAGATGGCTGGCACGGCGACGGAGCCTGGACGTTCCCGGTCGGAGAGATCTCAGAAGGCGCGCAGCGGCTGCTCAACGTCACCCGAGAGAGCCTCATGCAAGGCATCGCGAAAGCCAGGGTCGGCAACCGAGTGGGGGACATCTCGGCGGCGGTTCAGAAGTACGTCGAATCGCATGGCTATTCGGTAGTGCGCGAACTCGTCGGCCATGGGATCGGGCGCAGCCTGCACGAAGAGCCCAGCGTGCCCAATTTCGGCAAACCTGGCAGGGGACCGCTGCTGAAGGAAGGCATGACGATGTGCATCGAGCCTATGGTGAACCAGGGGACCTTCAAGGTCAAGACGCTCAAAGACAACTGGACCATGTTGACGGCTGACGGCAAGCTGAGCGCCCATTTTGAGCACATGGTGGCGATCACCAAAGAAGGGCCAGAGATCCTGACTCTGGAATAGCCTCCTGACAGCGTGGTGCATAATTGGGGTGATCCAGGAGATTTATGGCGAGATACAAAAGAAGGCCCCAAGCACCCAATGAGCCCGTCAAAGAAGAGGGCATCGAAGTAGAAGGCATCGTGATCGAGAACCTGCCCAATGCACGGTTCAGAGTCAAACTCGATGAAGGCGATGTCGAATTGCTGGCACATGTCAGCGGCAAGATGAGGATGAACTACATTCGAATCCTGCCCGGAGACCGGGTGCGGGTCGAGCTCTCACCATACGACCTGACGCGTGGTCGGATCGTTTATCGATTCAAATAGCCCGCAGTAGAAAGAGAATCAAGAGTGGGTTGGCGCGACAGTAGCCAAGCCGCTTCTCGAGCGGGTACAATTCTCCTTCGCGCCCAACGCTTTGCGTCTTGGGTCGCGCCGGACCTGCCTGAACCTAAGACGTTTGAGCAGGCCTGAGAAATTCTCGAGAATAGAAGTTCGGCAATGAAAGTCAGAGCCAGTGTAAAGAAAATGTGCGACAAATGCAAGATCATCAAGCGCAGCGGTGTCGTGCGCGTGATCTGCAGCAACCCCAAGCACAAGCAGCGACAGGGTTAATTGGAGGATCGATAGAGCGTGGCGCGTATTGCAGGTGTAGATTTACCAAGAGACAAGGCGATTCTATACGCCTTGCCGCTGCTTTACGGCGTTGGCCGGACCAATGCCAAGGAGATCATCGAAAAGGCCGGGGTTGACCCGACCAAAAAGGTGAAAGACCTGACGGAAGCTGAAGTCGGCCACCTCCGCGAGATCATCGACGAGAACTACCAGGTCGAAGGCGACCTTAGGCGGGAAGTTCACACGAACATCCGGCGCTTGGTGGAAATCGGTTGCTACCGCGGCCTCCGCCATCGCAGGGGCCTCCCCACCCGGGGCCAGCGGACCCGGAGCAACGCACGAACCCGAAAGGGTAAGGCCAAGACCGTTGCCGGCAAGAAGAAGGCGAGGAAGTAATCCATGGCAAGAAAGCAAGCCGCCAGAGGCAAGCAGAAGGAAAAACGGCAGGTGGCCAGCGGATTGGCCCACATCCACGCCAGCTTCAACAACACGATCGTCACCATCACCGATCCGCAGGGCAACACGCTCTGTTCGGCGAGCGCTGGCAGTGTGAACTTCAAAGGAAGCCGCAAGGGAACGCCGTTCGCGGCGCAGCTCGCGGCCGAAAGCGCAGCGCGCAAGGCCATGGAGCATGGCATGCGCAAGATCGACGTACAGATCTCCGGCCCGGGCAGCGGACGGGAAACCGCGATCCGCTCACTTCAGGCCACGGGGCTCGACGTGCAGTCGATCAAGGACGTCACTCCGGTGCCGCATAACGGCTGCCGCCCTCCGAAGAAGCGACGAGTTTAAGACGAGCGCCCCGCTCACTCGGGGCAACCAACAACTGAAATGCCTCAGATTCAAACGTTAGACCAATCGACCGAATACGGAAAATTCGTGCTGGAGCCGCTGGAGCGCGGCTACGGCCAGACTATCGGCAACGCGCTTCGGCGCGTCTTGCTGAGCTCCATCTATGGCGCTGCGGTGACGGCCATTCGAATCGACAAGGTGTTTCACGAATTCGCCCCGATCCCCGGCGTGAAAGAAGACACCACCGAGTTTCTTTTGAACCTCAAAGACCTCGCCATCCGGTTCAGCGGTGAAGAAGTCCCGCCGGAAGAGACCGTTCTCAGGCTTGAGGTCAAAGGTCCGGGCCGGGTCACAGGCGCCGACGTGATTTGCCCCGAAGGGGTCGAGATCGCCAATCCTGAGTGCTACCTGGCTACCATCAGCGATTCGAAATCGACGTTGAACGCCGAACTCTATGTCGGCTGGGGCAGCGGCTATGTGCTCCCCGAGAAGCAGGAGCGCTACAAAGGGATGATCGGGATTATCCCGACGGGCTCGCAGTTCACTCCGGTCAAGAAGGTGAACTACACGGTCGAGTCGACTCGAGTCGGCACGCGCACAGACTATGAGCGCATGGTGCTCGAAGTCTGGACGAACGGGGCGGTTCCGCCAAACGATGCAGTCACGCAGTCCGCGCAAATCCTCGACAAGTATTTCCGCATGTTCTTTGAACTCGGCAACGCCGGATTCGACCTGAGCCTCGCCGACGAAGACGAGCTCTCCGCCGATCTGATGAACGTTCCGGACCTGAAGATCGAAGAGATGGACTTCTCCCAACGGACGTTCAACTGCCTGCGCCGTGCCGGGCTCGTGACCCTACGCCACCTGGCGACAGCCACTGAATCCGACTTGACCGGCATCCGAGGATTCGGCAAGAAGTCGCTCAACGAAGTGCGCGACAAGTTGTCCGAGCATGGGCTGAGCATCAAGCCTCCGAAGGGTGGCTATCGTGCGATCGACCTGCTGGACGACGACGAAGAGGATTTCGACTGAGGCAACTGAAGGATTTAGAGCCATGAATCACAAGATCGACCATCGCAAATTGGGCCTTCCGAGCGACCAACGCCGGGCGCTCCTGACGAATCTGGTTCGCCAGATCGTTCGACACGGCTACGTGCGCACAACGCTTGGCCGCGCCAAGGAGGCTCAGCGCATGGTTGAAAAGCTCATTACAACCGCCAAGAGCGATTCGCTCGCAGCCCGCAGAGAGGCTCGCAAGATCCTGGTGGGCCATTCGAGCGCCAGCCCAAGACCCGCCAAGCTGATCGCCGGCAAGACGGATATGGAAAAGCTGATGCTTCTGACCGAGCGAAGCCTGATCAACGGTGAGGACCTCGTCAAGCACCTCTTCGACAATGTCGCGCCGAGATTCAAAGACCGAAACGGCGGCTATACCCGACTCACTAAGACCGGCTTGCGGCGAGGCGACGCAGCGCAGACGGCCGTATTGGAGCTTGTCGACTAAGAGAATTAAGCTCGTCGTTGCATACGACGGCACCGACTTTTGCGGCTGGGCGCCGCAGACTGGACAAAGAACTGTCCAGAGCACATTGAAACAGGCAGTTCGCCGGGTCTCGGGCGAGGAATGCGAGATCACCGGCGCGAGCCGGACCGATGCTGGGGCGCACGCCCTGGGGCAGGTCTGCCACTTCGATACGACGGTGGGGATCAAGCCCGAGGACTGGCCGAGAGTGCTGAACAAGGTGCTCCCTGAGGATATCGGCGTCCAGTCGGCGCGGCAAGTCCCCAAGGGCTTCCACAGCCGCCAGACGGCGATCAGCCGCTTTTATCGGTTCCGGGTCCTGGTTGGGCCGAGGGATCCCCTGCGGGGTCGGTTTGCGGTCCACTATGGCAGGCCGCTCGACGTTCGACTCATGAACGATTTGAGCCAGGCGCTGGTTGGAGAAAACGACTTTCGTGCCTTCAGCGAGGAAGTCCCAGCCGATCGGACAACGTTTCGGCGGGTTTACAGCGCGAAGGTGCGGCAGATTCGAGA
>JAYROD010000322.1:0-4838 GCA_041911835.1 Fimbriimonadaceae bacterium
TGACGGTGGGGTTCTGCGGGTTCTTCGTTTCGGGCTCGCACAGTGCGCGAGCCGCCGCACAAGCAGATATAGACACATTTAACAAAGGTGCGATAACGGCAAAGGCCTGGGTGTATTCATCCTATCCAACCGACAATCAAATGCACCATGTCACCTATGACTTCAGGCTGCCTTCAGGTCTCGTCTATACCGGCGATTTCAAGTCCGATGTGCCCATGCATGAGGGCGCGCAGATCCCGATCCTTTATGCGAAATCGGACCCGATGATCTCCCATCCAACGGCGAAACCGACCGTGCTCGATTCGTCGGCTCCGCCGGAGTGGCTCGGGATTGGATTCACCGTTCTTCTGGTCAGCTTGATGACCTTTGGGCTGAGCAGGCTCGGTGTGGGACGCGCCATGGTCGTCTTCTTTGTGCTGTACTCGCTGATATTCTTCGCGCTGGGGGTGCCTTTTGGCCCCATGGTCATGTCGAATGAAGGCTACACAGTGCAAGTTGGGAACGAAGCATTCGCGAGTCCTTCTTTCAGTCATTGGCGTCCGGGTGGCGTCGACTTCAAGATCGATCGTGGTCTCCTCATTTTTGAAGGCCGAAATTACCCACTCTCCCATCATGCGCATGTGCTCTTTCGAGATGGCCAGGTTTCGATAGAGAAGCCCGCCCAATAGCCGAACCATTCCCTCTGCCAATGAGGTCTCCAAGATGGAGGGTTCTTTCTCTATGAGAGTGTGGATGTCGGCTATTTTCAGCCTGGCCTTGCTCACATTGGGTGTCGCGCAATCCAAGGGACTTGGGCAGTGGGTGGTTTCCGGCCAGGATGCCTACTTCGTGCTGTCGCCGACGCCACTTGGCACCGGACGCGTCGAGGCGATGGAGTGGTCTTCGGACGGGAAATTTCTGCTCGTCATGCGGACGCAGGTTTCGCTCGATCTAGCTGCCGTGCAAGCGGCTGGCAGGAATTCGAGCCCTCTGTCTCCCAGCTCACCTATTAGAGCCACCGCTGTCACCACGATTTCCGTGTGGAACGCCGAAACCCAAAAGCTGACCGATATCTATAAGAACTCAACCGGGAATGTTCTCACTCGTGAAGTGCACTGGATTCTCGGCACAGATATCGCGGTCGGAATGGTGACGGAGCAGAACGAACAACAGCAACGGACCTTGTTACTGCGATTCAGCAAGGGAAGTGCAGCCCTCAGTCCATTTCCTTCCGGCGACTCGCCGCCCATGAGTCTTTCGTTGAGTATCTCACCGCGGACGTCATCGGGCGTCATCCTCGGATACCCCCTCCAGGCAGGTTCAGACGGACCACCTGAGCGAGCCGGAGGCCTCGTCTGGGGGATTGACTCGGACGGAAGGCTGACCGGCCCGTTTCAGATGCCGGAAGGGTCGGTCGGATCGTGGGTCGACTTTCGGGATGATCCTCGACACGTCTATTTCCCAAGGGTTGAACGCACGGAAAGCAAACCTCGAATCTCCTGGTCGAGCTTTGACTTGGCCACGGGCGCGATCGATGTCATCCCTGAGCCTCCGAAGGCAGGTGAGCCCCGAGAGGCCAACCTTGTGCTCGCACTCGACCCTGATCCCGAAAGCATGCATATGAAATTCCAGGGCTCGGGGATCGAAGCCGGCGCGCCACCGCCCGCATCCTCTAGGCCGCTATTTTCAGGGGTTGATAAAGGCCCTGCGCTGCGCCTCCTGGTTTCAAAGACGGACAAAGACTCTCCGCGGGCCTTGGTCGCATACGATTCTCCGCAAGCCGTGTT
The DNA here is from genome assembly GCA_041911835.1 of Fimbriimonadaceae bacterium. Lineage (GTDB taxonomy): Bacteria > Armatimonadota > Fimbriimonadia > Fimbriimonadales > Fimbriimonadaceae > JAYROD01. Next base: position 1,767 of record JAYROD010000322.1, read on the forward strand.
GTCGCCGACCAACAATGCCGTTGCCTACGTCACGGATGACGTGCTGCTCATCCGAAGGATTATCAAGCTTCCGAAGTCCGTATTCGAGCAGGCAGAGGCGGCCGCCAAGCGCGCCGAAGCGCTTTCGAAGGCGAAGCAAGTAGGGACGGCGCTCCTGATATATGCCACGGATTACGACGACAAGCTGCCTACCGATCGGAATCTCGTCGGAATCATTGACCCATATATTAAGAACTCTGATCTGCTCGTCGGATTTAACTACACATTCAAGGGCGGAGACATTTCCAAAGTTGAGAGTCCGGCGGAAACGGAGCTTGGCTACGTCAACGGTCCCGGAGGCAGGGCCGTCGTGTACGTCGACGGCCATGCCAAGTGGGTACCTAACAAGTAGCCTTATTGCGAGATCTGCTTCATGAGAACCTTGACGGCCCCCTCGAGCATGACATCGCGGCCCTGAGACCACGCGTTCGGGTCGAACAGGATGTTGATGTCGGGCTTACGCCCATTGGCCTCGAGATTTTCGCCGTCAACCGTATACGCGCCGCTCGCAGGCATCCGAATCATGCCGCCGTCCCAAAGGCCGTAGGCGCCCGTTCCGATGACGCCGCCTGCGGTCCGCTCTCCAACCACGGGGCCGATCTTCAATTTGCGGAAGCCTTCTGCGAAGATTTCGGCGTTGCTGAAGGACGAGCCGTTGATGAGCAGCACGCTGGGCTCTTCGAGGCTATCGCCGCGATAGATGTTTTCGCTCAGCTTCTGTCCCGGCGCTCCTCGATTCGTTCGGATCAGCCACGGTGTCTTGATGAGCACGCCCAGAATCTTTTGAGCCGTGCTTCCACCACCGTTATATCGAACATCGAAGACGACTCCCTTCTTGCCCTGCGTCAAAGTGCGGATCTGCCTCAAGAAAAGGTCGAACGAGGCGTCGTCCATGGCACGGATGTGCATATACGCGAGCTGACCGTTACTGAGCTTGTCCACTTGCTCTCGCTCCCACCTCACCCAATTGTCGTAATTTACGGCAGAGCGGACGATGGAGTCGATTGGCTTGATCGTCACCTCTAATTCCCGGCCGCCGCGATCGATTTTGAGCTCCACTTTGTGGCCGCCTTTGCGATTCAATAAAGCGGAGAGCGGTTTGCCGGACCCGAGCTTTGCCCCATCCACTTCGAGAATACGGTCGCCCTTCATCAGCAGGGACTGGGGGTGCGCCGCGGGCGTCCCGGAAAACACTTCCGAGACGATGTAGGAGTTTCGAGCCGCCAAAGCTGCCGGATCGAAATCCACACCGAGCCACCCCGTCAAATCCGAGTCGGCAGGCGGAGGGGTGGCCGGAGCCGTCGCACCCAGGTGGCTGCTGTCCAATTCCTCCATCATTTCTCCCATGAGGGCATAGAAGTCGTCGCGATCATACGCAAATGGCACGATGGCGGAATATTTCTCCTTGATCCTCGCCCAGTCTTTTCCGTTGTGGCCCGAGTCGTAGTACAGCCGATCCATGGCCCACCAAATTTCGTCGAAAAGCGCTCGCTCCTCATCCTTGTAATTCACCTTTGCCACTGCTGAGAAGCCGACTGGCGACACGACGCCCTGGGCGAGCAGCAATGAAAAGAGCTTGCCACCGGCGATGTAGTCCAGTCGCTGATTGTCCGCGCTCAACTCCAGGCCCGCAGCGGTCCCCGTGATCCCTGCGATTGGTGTCGCGGGCCCTCCCGAAACCGGAATGCCCGAAATCTGATTCTGAACGTTGGCCCAAATCTGGCGGCTATCGGGAGACGCCAGCGGGCCAGATGCTCCTTGCGTGGTCAGTCGCCGCATCCTGTCCAAGATCCCGGGCTCGTAGATTTCGACTTTGCCAGCCGAGGAGCGTGCCGTTTTAGGCGAGTCGATCTTATCCAGGTCGTCCTCAGCGAACGTGAGGTCTGCCGGAACAAGGTCAACCACGAATAGATCGGGATTTCCGTACTCGGCCGCCGTGAAATAGACTCCTCGCCCGTTCGGAAGGACACGGGGCGTGCTGCTCGCTCCGTGAGACAATTGCGCGATGATAGTTTCCGGCCCACCGTCGATCGACTTAACGACTACATTCGATCCGCGGTCGGTGGGCAGATCCGCGACGAGCCACTTGCTGTCCGGGGACCAAGAATAGGAGAACGACTGAGTCAAGGCGTCCGTAAAGGTCCCGCGAAGAAACGGCCTCGCCGAGCCGCCGGTCGGCGGGATCAAGACGATCTCGTTCATGCCACGGTGGGCGGCGACCATCTTGCCATCTGGGGAGATCGAAGGAGAAGTCAGATCGAGACTGTCGCTCAAGAATGGCTTTTCATTGCCGTCGACATCGACTGTCATGAGTTCTTTTTTGCCGTTTCTTGCCGTCACGAACAGGATCGTCTTCGCATCGAGCCAAACTGGCTGCCCGTCGAGCGCCGGACTGAATGTCAGCCTCTTCGTCGTGCCCCCCCGCTCAGGGATCAGGAACAGATCGCCGCGTATGGCCAAGACTGCGCGCTTTCCGTTAGGTGAGAGCGAGAAATCGGTTACCCCTGAAGTCATCGTCAGTTCGACGTCTGGGTTCACCCGTTGATCTTCGCCAACCTCGATCGTCAAGGGATGATCTTGGCCCGTGCGAGTATCGAGGACCCAAAGCGCGGATTCAAATTCATACACAACTGTTTGTCCCTTGGCATCGAGCGTCGGATACCGAACTGTGCCGTCTCGGTGCTGTGTGAGCAGTCGTGCTCCAGATCCGTCGCCGTTCATTCTCCAGAGATTTGGCCAGCCTGAGCGATTGGAGACGAACGTGATCGTGCCGTCTTGCGCATAGGTTGGAAACGAATCGTTGGAATCGTTTGAACTGACGTTTCTGAACTTGCTCAGCGGAACCGTGTTGTCCGCGAGCCAGATATCCGAAGTCGAAGTACCCTTGATTCCTGGCTTTCGCCAGTTTCCCGCTCCGCCGGCGAGGCAGAGGGCCATCGTCGAGCCATTCGGAGAGATCGAACAATGAAATTTGCGCTCGAGAGGGTGGGAGGTGAGCCGGACCAGGTCCCCTCCTCCGATTTTGACCCGGAA
>JAYROD010000323.1:0-3307 GCA_041911835.1 Fimbriimonadaceae bacterium
AAATCTGTGCGATGATAGAACTGGAGCAGTTCTTGCTGCACATTTGGATTTGGCTGTCATTGAAATGAGAAACTGGAGAATTACACTAACCCTTGGAGCTTTGCTGGGCAGTTTGGCCCTGAGCCAAGGGCAAAGCATCAATATCGACCTCAATGATCCAGTTGGCGGACCCGAAACCGGTGCCGGTGTCCCGAGCTCGGCTTTTGGGGCAGCCGCAAACCAGCCCGGATTCTGGAATGGCGTGACCGCAAGCGGCTCGGGGCCATTTTCGCTGAAGGGGCTCGACGGGCAGCCTACATCCGTCCAAATGACCGCCTCGGGAGGGATTGGCTCGATGGGCGGCTACAACAATCCCAATTTGACAGGTGATTTTCGACTCCTGATGGGGGACTATGCATGGGTCGGGGGTCCGATTCAGTATCACTTCAGCGGATTCCAGCCAGGCCGATACTTGCTCTTCACTTATGGCGCAGATACGAGCGGAGCCGTGAAGAATCTTTATGTAAATGTGCCGGGTTCAGGTACTTCTCTGCAGACTGTTACTGGCCCAATGCCCTCAAACCAGTTCCTTTACGGGATCGATTATTGTGCCCATGTCCTCGAATTAGCTGGCGGTACCTTTGAGATCGATGTAAACACCGACGGCTTTCCCCTGCCACCCACACAGGTTCATGGCTTTCAGATCGTCGCAGTCCCTGAGCCGCTCACCATTTTTGCCTTCAGCTTTGGACTTCTGGGCTTGATTGCCAAAAGGAAACGAAGGATGTGGGCGAAGCTCGACAATTCGCGGCTCAAATAGCCGCCACGATCAGGGTGACGCACTATGTGAAGCCAGGCTATTCGCAAGGCGCTCACAAGTTCTGGTTCGACTATGTGAAGTGGGATGTGCTGCACTAGCAGAGTAATCATATCGGGGCAAGGCAATTCATGCCTTGCCCCGAATCTCGCCTACCCTCCCCCGCCCTTCTTCACATTCACCGGAAAGTCCGGCCGCTTCCACGGCTGATTCGGGCTCTTCGTTAACTCAGCCAGCAGCCAATCGACCGCTTTCTCGAGCTGCGGATCCTTGCCCTGCGCCAACAGATCGGGCCGAGCATCAACATCGATGTCCGGATCGATGCCGTTGTTCTCCGCGATCCACTTGCCCGTCTTAATATCGTACAGGCCGAATTCCGGCGCCGTGACTCCGCCGCCATCCACCAGGTTCGCATTCCCGGTGATGCCGACCAAGCCACCCCATGTGCGTTTTCCGATCAGTGGGCCGATTCCCATCTCCCTAAAGAGCCAAGGCAGCATGTCGCCTCCTGAGCCAGCGTACTGGTTGATGAGCATCACCTTAGGCCCTTGGAGCACGTTGGTCGGAAACCCGACGTCGGCTCCGTTGCGCTGACGGAACGCGGAGATATACTTCCTCGCCAGCTTCTCGACGAAGAAAGTCGGGATATACCCACCTCCATTGAAGCGCTCATCGACGACGACCGCTTCTTTGTCGCCTTGTGAATAGAATCCACGGACGAATTCGATGATGCCTTCTTCGCTCGTATTCGGCAGATGAAGGTAACCGATCTTTCCGCCGGATAACTGGGCGACTTTCTTGCGATTGTCCTCGACCCAGTCGATGTATCGGAGGTCCTGATCGCTGGCGATGGGGCGAACGACGATCTTGCGCGAGCCTTCAAGCGAGGGCTTCGAGTTGACCGTCAGCTCGACGTTTTTGCCGACTTTGTTGACGAGAAACTCCGAAGGGTTCGTATTGCTACGAACGCTGTGGTCGTCAATGGCGAGCAGGTAGTCGCCGGCCGAGACGTTCAGGCCCGGCATAGTCAAAGGCCCTCGATTCTGCTCTTCAAAGCCGTTCCCGGCAAAGATGTGCGAGAACTTGATGTAGTTCCCTGCCGGCGCAAAGTCGCAGCCGAGAGCGCCGATCGGCACCGGCGCGGGCATCGGGCCCATATCGCCGCCGCCCACATAGGAGTGCGAGGTTCCGAATTCGCCAATCATGAGCCCCAAAATGTAGTTGAGATCCGCTCGATTGGCGACATAGGGAAGGTATTTCTCGTAGTGCTTGCCGACCTCGTTCCAATTGACGCCAGTGTAGTTCGGATCATAGAATCGGTCGCGCTCATAGCGCCAAGCTTCCCAGTAGATCTGCCGCCATTCTTGGCGAGGGTCGATGATGGCCTCGACGCCGGAGGTGCCCACGCGCCCGTCGCCAAGCTTGATGCCAGGTCGGAGATCGACGACGCCGAGCACTCCCCGGCTGTAGTACGCCATCTTGGTGCGCTTAGCGTTGAGCGAGAGCGCGGAAGGTCCGACCAGGATCGGTTCCGGAGTGATGTCGGCCTGCTGGCGCTGATCGAGATCGTAGCTGGCCAGCTTGCCGTCGTTGATGTAGAGCACGCCGCCGTCGAGACCGATGATGCCGGAATAGCTGTCGGCGGGCATAGGCAATGCGAGCGCTCGCCCGGCGAGCCCGTCGAAATCGATCTTGACAGTCGGGCCCTTGTCACCTTCTGCCGGCTTCTCGGGCTTGGCGGACTTATCGGGCTCCTCATCGCTAGGTGGCGTGAGCGGATTGGTCAGATCCTTCGTGAGGGGCAGGACATAGATCCGCTGCGGGTTCTCCATCTGCATCGCATCTTCGAACGCCCCTTGAACGTGATTGAAAGTTCGAGCGGAGAGGAGATAGAGGTATTTGCCATTCAGGTCCCAAGTCACGGCATCATCACGGTAGTAGCCTTCGGTCACTTGGGTGGTTTTGCCGGACTTGACGTCATAAATGTACATCGCCCCGGTCAGGTTCTTGCCGACGTCGATATAGGCGATGTAGGCGCTGTCCGGCGACCAATCGTAATTGTTGGGTGCCGTGTATTGAGCCGTGAAGACTTTTTTAGCTTCTCCGGTAGCCACATCGAGGACCATCAAGTCGTTGCCGACTGTCGTGAAGCTGATGCTTTTGCCGTCAGGCGACCATTGAATATTCGTAATCCGATATTTGCCGCCCGAGGTGAGCTGCTTGGACTCGCCACCGCGTTGCGGCACAGTGTAGATCTCATATTCACCGGTCTTATCGCTCAGGAAGGCAATTGTTTGACCATCTGGTGACCAGATCGGATTGCGCTCTCTCGAAGCAGGCGCCGAAACGAGCTGCCTCGTTTCGCCATTCTTGGCAGGAACGGAGAAGAGGAATCCTCGTGCTTCGACCGCTACACGTGCGCCGCTCGGTGACAGGCTGATGTCTGCGATCTGATTTCCAAGAGACACGAGGCGTGGGCGCGCCGCAATCTTGTCGCCCAGGACCTTCGGT
>JAYROD010000324.1:0-3921 GCA_041911835.1 Fimbriimonadaceae bacterium
ACCCTTCAAGTCATTCGCCTTCGTCCTCATTAGGTCTCCTTCCTGCCCAACCGATCGGAAGGCGGCTCCTCAAGCGGTCGAGCTGCGAAGCAGCGTCCCCGACCTCCGCCTCCTCGCATCGCCCCCCGCCAAACCCCTCCGAAGCGACCTATGGTCGCGAGCTCGCGCAGCGAGCGTCCGCCTTCACTCCGATCCCCTCACCCCGCCTTGGCCGCATACTTCTCGGCGTTCGCCACGCGGCCCCGCAACATCCTCTTCCATAGTCTCTGCCTGACGGACGCGGGCAGCGAATTCCAGGCCACGAGCGGAATCCCAGCCTTCTTGTAGTCGCCATCTGCCTTCCTGGCCTCGTAATTCTCGCGGAAGGTGACGATGTGCACGCGCTCGCACTTAATCACTAGTCGCACGAACTCGTCCGCGTCCGGCTTGCGAAGACTCAGGTGCCGCTCGACGAGCTGCGTGAGCAAGGTCTGCATCCGCAGGTAATGCTCGAGCCGCAGCTCGGCCTCCGGATCGGCGGCCGCCGCGCGAGATACCTTGCCGGTAAACGTCCGAATTCGCTTGGCGAATCGGCCTGCCCAGATATGCGTGTACCAGGCTCTCGCCATGCTTGGCGTAACCCCCGGACGACGAGCCAGCCATATGAGCTGCTCGTACACCTCCGTGAGATCCTTGCGGATATTCGGATCAATGCGATTTCCGGTCGCCATTCGAGCCTCCTCCCTGCCCTCCCCGCGCCGAACCGGTCCGAGGCTCGCCTCCGGCGAGCGAGCTGCGGAGCGGCGTCTGCCTTACCTCACTAGACCCGAGGCCGCACCACATTCACCTTTGGAACCCTCATTCATTTCGTATTCCCGCCCGCACTGCATCAACCAGCGCAGCCAGCTCAGTTGCAATGGTGCTCGACGGCGGAAGAACTATTCCGTGAACGCGAGTCGAATACCGAAGGTAATACGGCCGGCCGTGCACTTCGCCCAGCCGCATCACCCAATGCGGCTCGTTGTCTACGGCAAGGCCCTCCGACGCAGCCAATCGCCAAAGAGCCGCCAGATCGTGACGAAGCGGGGACTTTGTAAGGCGTTCGTCTGATCCATCACGCGACAGATATGCTTTCAAAGCACACTCGAGCACGTGCGCGGCAAGGAACGCGAAGGCGATCGGTACAGCCGGCTGCGCTGAAGCCAAAATCGCTACACCCGGCAACATGCCGTTCACGACGCCGAGATACGTGTCCGGTGGCCCGGCTGGCTTGATCCCAACGCCCATCAGAGTGGTGGATATCGATCCGGTCACTCGGTTCATCCTTGGCCTCGTTCTCTCGCGCTCGCTCTGTATCTTCTCGGACGGCTCCGCCGTCGAGCTCCCGAAGGCAGCGTCCCCGCCCTGCCCAGCAACCTTACCGCGGCTTCCTTGTTCTCCGATCCCAACGCTCCACTTTGAGCACCTTGCCGATGTGCAGCTCATAGTCCCCGCGTTTAGCTTTGCCATGCGGACTTGGCACCACCCGGTCGATTCTCACCGTCACGACCGGCGCTTCCGAGGAATAGCCATTCCGCAGCGTCAGCGCAAATGGCGTGCTGACCTTCTGCAGACGCGTCGTCCAATAGGGCTTGATCTCGCGATATTCGATCCGCTTCGTCCCATCGACGATCTGCGCGAACCATTCACGTTTGATGGTCATGCCGACCTTCTGCATTCGGACTCCTCCCTTGCGCCTCTTCCCGGTCTTTTCCCCGTCCTCCCCCCGCGCCGAACCGGTCCGGGTTACGAGGGGGATACGTTCTCCCAATCCGCGAATCGCAGCGCTTGCCCATTACGCAATCGGCCTGGCCAAGGCGCGGTAACAGCGCACTCCGCGCCGGTTTGTCGCAATTGAGCGTCTGTCGCCCTCGCTGTCGGGTGAGCTTGCGATAAGCCTTTGCCTTCCGGTACTCCGGCTCAGGAGCGCCCGTAGTTTCGTTGCGCGGACGTCATGGCCCTCTTCAGATTGACATCCAGGGCGCGTTGCATAGAGGCAAATGGATCCGTACACCATTCCTTCGGCAAGGCGCGACGTTGCGATTCTGACAACAGTTGCATGTACTGGTCGTGCAAGTAGCTATAGAAGATTCGTATCCTCTCGTGACGGCTAGCTAATCTCCGAACTACATTTCTTTCCGCGTCTATCTGCTCGGAAAGCTGCCTCATGCGCTCCCACACCGACCTATCCGCGAGGAACGTGTCCATCATCACTGCTTCAAGAAACGTTGGATCACCAACCAGATTGCGGACAACGTACCCGCCGAGACGACTAGGGTAGAAGCTCGCACCTAGACTTGCAGTCCCGTGTGAGCTCGTAAAGATAAAGCGGGCCGCGGATAGGTCCTCCAGTACACGCTGCGCCACGTTGTCGCCGAATCCGACCTTGCGCAACGTGTCTCGAATCTCAATCCCGTCAACATATTGAAAGCTGCTTTCGCTGCTCATTGCCACCAACGCGGCAAGCACGTACAGCCTTAATAGCTGTTGGTTTGTGCGTGCGAACCTCGCATCGAAGGGGTTGCCGATTATTGAGTACTCGTCCGTGTAAACAGGATGGTTACCCAGCAAGACTGACCGCAAGGCTTCATGTTTGGGCAAGACATATGACCCACTTGACCGGTAGACGTTGATCGCGCGACCTGGATTCGTGTAACCCGATTCAAGAAACTCTCGGGTCATCCGAAGCGCCAAACGAATGTCTGACGTCGAAAGGACGTCGATAATCTCCCCAACACTAGTACCGAGCACGGACGATTGAATTAGGTCGGCAACGATCGCGAGATCGCTCATCTCCACGCGGGCTCCGTTTTCGGCTACGAACTCACCCGGCCGACCGCTGAGGATCTGCTTCGCTAGAAAGAACCGCTTTGAGAGGACTGCCGGGATGGCCGGTGGATCGATAGCTATCGGTGCGAAGTCGAACGCATCAAAAGTGGGCGACGAGCGGTGCTTGACGTAGGTCGCTTCGCGCAGCGCTAGGACGATGTTCAATCGGTTCTTGTGTGCCAATGCCATGCACTCAACAAAAATGGACGATTGAACGTCCTGCGACTCAAACTGATCCACGTTGTCAATTACAAGAAAGATTGGGGCCTTGGAGGTTGCGTATGTCAGCACCCGGTCAATGTGCTCCGGCCTTTCGAACTCCTTGAGCAAATAGTCTGTAATCTTCTCGTTAATGCGGGCTTCATCACCCGCAATCGGCTTCAATGGGCCTTCGCGAAGCGCCCGAATTTGATCTTTGTATGCCGGACGAATGCATTGCTCGTAGTTGCTAAGGAACCAGTCACTTGACGCGTATTCGCGAATCGCGCTGTAGACGAACCTGGCGACCGAGTCGCCGGGCGCGTGGTCTCTGAAGTCGACATAGATCCAGTGCGGATACGGCCCCGCGTCACTCTTTTCAAAGAATGAAGCCGAAGACACATGTCGCGTATATTGCAGAAAGGTCGTCTTGCCGGCGCCTACGGTGCCCAGTACCAAGATAGCAATTGGTCGAGCGGCCGCTGTGGAACGCTCAATTGTCTCTTTGAACCCAGTCGATTCCTTGCGACTGAGCGGTCGGATGGGCTGCGTTCTAAATACTGCCTGCCTCTTCGATATGTACATCCCAATTTGGCGGTCGAACTTAATTCGCTCCGGGGTCTGCACGTAGCACTTAGCCAGAAGTTCAGGGCTACTGTCGACAATGCTGTCTGTAAATGCAGTGACTACCGCGTCTTCGATCAGCGGATAGAGCGGATTTCGAACCGTCACCGCACCACGATTCGTGAAGAAGTTCTTGAGCCTGTGCTCGCCAAGTTGGTCGTCACTTCGACCAAGCAGTTCCAAGTCGAGAGAGCCCGTAATTACCTCATCCCTGGATAGCAGTCTCGCAAACTCCGCGTAGTCGTCCCGGAT
>JAYROD010000325.1:0-5092 GCA_041911835.1 Fimbriimonadaceae bacterium
CCCATTCCTCGCGGGACAAGAAAGCCTCGCCCTGGCCGTCCTCCACTGCGTTGCGGCCCTTCGGGTGACCGGTCCGATCGCCTCCGGCTGACGACAGCCATCGAGGTCGCGATGGTCGCGGCCCGAGAAACGAAAGAGGACACGAACATGGCTACCATCGGCAACTTCACCGCTAACGGCAATGGCTTCGTCGGCAGCGTCAAGACCCTTGCTCTGGGCACCGTCAAGACCAAGATCGTCCCGGCCGAGCGTTCCTCGGACAAGGCTCCGGACTATCGCATCTTCGCGGGCGCGAACATCGAGTTCGGCGCCATGTGGAAGAAGAAGTCCCAGGACACGGGCCGCGAGTACCACTCGGTCAAGCTGGACGATCCGAGCTTCCCCGCCCCGATCTACGCGACGCTGGTTGAGGTCGAAGGCGAGGAAGGCTTCTCGCTCATCTGGTCTCGCCCGACACGCGACTGAAACGCTGCGACGAAGGCCCCGCCCACCGTTGGGGCCTTCGAGCGTGCGCGGAAAGGGATAAGGGGATAGTCTCGCGCGGGCGATCCGTCGCGGCCAGCCGTCGCCCCGTGACCTTCCGACCCCGGCGCTCGCAACGGCCCGACGGTGCGACCTCTGTGAATCAGTCGGTAGGTTGATCGAGCCGCGCAAGACGCTCGGGCATATCGAGCAGCTTCATCGCCGCAGCGGCGATGGCTTCGCCGACTGTCGGATAGGTCTCTTCGGAGCTCATCGAAATGCCGTCCGGAAATGTCACGGTCGCTTGGTAGCCGTTGCCTTTCGGCGTGGCCGAGAGTTGGACTGCGGGCATGTCGCGGCTCCTTCTCCGCCTGCTGAGATGGTTGATCGATACGGAATCATTGACCGCGCGCGTCGACGAGGTGTTCCCCTCACCATAAGCGTCATAGCGTTGAACGTCGGCTCGTTGAACCCGCAACCGAGGTAGAACTGCTTCGCGCGCCCCGGGAGCGCGCGCACGACGAGCAGCGCCTCGCTTGCGGTTCCACGTACGCCGCGGCACTAGGGCACAACCGCTGCATCCGGTGCTTGTTGTCTTTCAAACGTTTCACCCAATTCGGCCTCGTCGCGCTTGCCATACATGAAATCGGCAATCAGGAAGCGCTTCCTGCTCGTCCGCGAATGTGGGTGCCAAAGATCCGGACGGTGTTCGAACCGCCCAGCCTGAGCGTAGATGACGCTCACAGCGATAGTATTCAGCTGGTAGAGCCAGCCACCCAAGACGCTGCCGCCAGGGTCGCTCTTCCATACGTGCAAATCCGATCGGCCGATGCCGCCATCGTGGCGCCCGAACTGCAGGTGGATCTCAGGATGTGGTCGGCCCGACATGATCGCGTTGGAAAAGGGCTCAAGCGATATCGGGACGTCATGACCGTTCGCCTTGGCCTCGGCGATCATGCAGCCGGTCAGCTTCAGGAAAAACAGATGGACGTTGATCATTTGTCGTTTTGTCGCATAGGTGAAGACGGTGTTGCAGCGGACCCACCGCCCGACCTTCAACTCGCGCGACCGTAGGTGGTCCGACATGGTTTCCCATGCAAAGTCGTGTGGCTGCGTACGGGCGTTGTTGCAGTGAGAGCAGATGCGCACCGGATTCTTGAGTATCTTCGCGTTGAGGCCTTTGACTGGTTGATTCCTCCTCTGCAGGTCGTGATAGAAGAAGGGCTCGTCTTGCGAAGGCTTCCCCAGCACAGCAAGAAGGTCGCTACGCTTCGTCTTGTGCTCGCCGGAATCGGCCCTGTTCTTCTGGCAAATCCAGCAGAGCGGCCCGGTCATCAACTCGCCCGCGGGGCTCCCCGCCAACGCATCCATCGGCATCGCCGTCTCCCCCTCCTCTAATGCGACGTCAGCTGCCTCGTCGGAAATTGCTTCTGCCAGGTCTCGACAAGGAATAGCGACACAGTGCTCGCTGAGTGGATCGCGAGCCTAGCGATGCGAGAATCGATCCGCCGATAGCCGCGCTCGCGACCGTGAGCGTCACCGCCATGGGTCCTAAGAGAGCCTACCCCGTTCACGATCGAATTCAGGCCGCCTAAGATCGTGCGCACGTCGCCGGCGATCTCGTCGGGAACGCCAGCCTTGTCCGGCGTCAGCCCGAGCGGTTCGCGGATGGCTTGGTACAGACCTTGGATGTCCTTCTTCTGAGGCAACGGCAATCCCAGCTCGATCAGCACGGAGCGGCAGACGCTCTCGACGACTGAGCACGCAGACGTCACGGCGTCCTCGGGGTCTTCCTCAGCGCTCGCCAGCGCGCGATCGAGATCCCGCGTCACAGTGTCGAAGTCGATGATGACGATGGCGTTGGCGAGCGCATCGACGACACTCGAGGACCTGCCCGGCGTGCCAAGTCGTACCGAACTACCGACACGCTGCAGTTCCAGCCCGTCGTAAGACAAGCGTGCATTGAGATAATCGATCACGGCCTGATGCCGCTCGAGATCAGACAGGAAGTCGCGAGGATCGGCAGCGCGTTCAACAATACTTCTTAGAATCGTTTGGTCACCTTGGCGATTGGCGCGTTCGAGGGCCTCGACCAGTGCCGGAAGCCGCGATCCGCTCCCTACCGACATCGCGACGTTGCATCCCCTCATGAAGGACTCAAGCTTAGAGGCCGACCGGTAGATGCCTATCGGGGGCGTCTGATCGTTGCCGCCACCGCCGGAGATAACCGTGGCCAAAGCTTCAATGGATTGAGGTGCGAGAAAAATGTGCATTTGCCGGCAACGCGAAAGACGTCGTTAAACAGTGGCGAGTTTCGTCGAGACATCGCCAAATTCAAGAGCCAAACACTGCGCGGCCGCCAAATAACGTATTCGACACCCCTCATCATGGCCGCTGCCATACGGCGCTAAGATTAGGGCGCCGGAACCGTCGTTGATTGCGGCGATGCGTTCACAAAATCTCACACGCCCGATACCGCCTCTGCCGTTCGGATGATCGGTCCGATCGACTCCCGATTCTAGTCGCATTACATCCGACGTCACACCCACCTGCCCGTCATACGCCGTCGAACAGCCTAATGGCGTAGGTCGCAGTCTCGACGAGCTCTCCCAGCACCGCAACCGCGGGCTTGCGCGCAGCAAACCCTTCCTCATCTATGCCAACGTAGAAGCTAGTCTGGACGGAAAGCGCCGGCACGCTCTTTTTCAGCATTCCGAGCACTGTTTCAGCGCCGACTTGGATAGAGCCGTCTCCGCCGAGGGGTATGAAATCGCCTTCTGCCAATGTCCCTTCCAGCGACATATGAATTGGCCGCAGCCGGGCATTCAACAGGCGGCGATGTTTCCGGACGATATCGAGATGATGCAGCGCCCATAAAGCCCGATTACCGCCTTGGTACGGCTCCAGATGCTCGATAAGTTGCCGCTCTAGTGCGGGCAACCCGGCGAGGAATTTCTGCGCTCCGCCCCCCGGACGATCAAACTCCGCTTTGCTCTTGGCGATTGGAAAAAACACGCGATCCTCGGGGATCGGCAGTTTGTGGCGGTTCACAAGAACCATTGCCAGAACATCGAGGCTGCTGCGAATCGAATTGATGTACGCGCCGACCTCCGCTTGAAAATGGAGCGGTAGTAGTTCGTTCTCGATTGCCACGATTAGGTTCGTCTCGGCAGGCGGCGGTAGTTCCTTTACCTCGATCGTGACTCCTCGCGCGAGCCACTCTTCGAGTCGTTTATTGAGGCCGCCCAACTGGCTCATTGGCCAATCGACGCAGGCCTGAGCTTCCATAAGGTCGGCACGCATCGAATTAGATCTGCTCCGGCAAATCATCGCCGGAGAATTCCCCCTTGTTAACTCGCTCCATCATCTTATTGCGTCCGATAATACCGAATCCCAACAGGTAAAGCAGAGTGTTCGCCCCTTTGTGAGCGGCAATGGCATCGAAGTCGCACCCTCCCCGATAGTAAAATCGCTCGATGACGTTCAACATCTCTGAGATGGCGTGGAGGGCAGCCACAATCCGTTCCTTGGTCGCAGACTCGAGCGGCTTAGCTCGGCCGTCTTGCGTTGCGAGCAACAGATCATGATGAGCAAAACGGCGATTGCGCCAATCTCGGCAGAATTCTGTCTTCTGCTTGATGTCCTCGACGTGTTTTTGCAATTCGGCTTTGAGGCCCGGGTCAGCGACCAATTCGGGTAGGTTGCGGACCGACAGATTATCCTTCCCGACCGACCTGGATGAATCGGTCAATCGGGCAAGGTGAGACATGTTGGTCTCAAACTGCTGCGCTTGGAGCATTTGGAAAAAGCCCGGGGCGGATTGGTTCATGCGCGCTATGCGCTTGTCGTTCGTGCCGAAAAGTTCGAGGAACTCCTTCCAGTAAAGGTTCAGGGAGGCAAACTCCTGGAACAGTGCGGTGTATTGAGTGCCGAGCGCCTCGCCCATCGTGGAGATGTTACGTTGCTTCATCTCATCGCCCGTCATGCGACATCCTATTTCAAGCGCGGATCCGCGTGCGCGGCTGTATCGCTATGTTTGGCAGGATCTGATCGTAGACTTGCACGGCCCCAGGCATTTCCACTGTTACGGCTAAGCCAAAGGGTATTGGATCGTCGATTGGCGTCCCCTGATCGCGCTCCCGCTGCACCTGGACAGGAATTGTCCCGCCGCCGCTGCCGATGCGTTCGTCGAGCCAGCGACGATGGACGATCGTCCCGCTTTCCGACTGGCTGTTCGTCGGCTGTGCCGTCAGCGTTCCGACGCCGGCCGTTTCCAACGAATCCGCTTGCAATGACGGGATTCGCAGTTTGACGGCGCGATAGGCCAAATATCCCGGGCGCGTCGGCGCAAGCCAGGCGAGCGTTGCTCTCACTTCACGCAGATCTGCGTTAGCTGCAAAAGCCGCGGGGATCGGTACGTCGAATGTCGTTGATCCTTCCGGGCCGATCGTGCCCGTCGCCCACATGGTTGCGCGATCGGCAGCGCAGGCGATCGCGTCTTCGGGATCGACGAAACCATAGCCTAGATGCCGACAAACCTCTCGCCGCCAATGCTCGTGATGCAATTCTCCCTCTGGATCGATCACCGACCTGATGAATGTTTCAGAGCCGCGCCATGAGGCTGCATGCA
>JAYROD010000326.1:0-2520 GCA_041911835.1 Fimbriimonadaceae bacterium
AGTGATTTGCCCGGATCGACCTCTTGGGCTTCGAGTTTGAAATCCAGTCGCACCTCATAGGCGCGGGGCCAAGGCAGCCTGACGCCGATGTCGCTGACCGCCGTGAACACATACTGCTTCGATCCGGCGAAGAATCGCTTGCCCAGGAACTGATCCTTGAAGGTCTCCTCGAGTCGTCGACCGAGATCGTCCTGTACAAAGGCATTCAGCTGGTCGAAGTCTTCGCCGTATGTTTCTTCCCGGCTAGCCCGAGGGTTAGCGTCAATCATCGCATAAGCTTGAGGTCGAGTGAAGCGATGAAACCCAAAATCATCAACCAAACGGTGAAGCAAAAATGCGCGCTGGGCGAGTTCTCTCTGGAAGGGCTCGGTCTGCTCTCGACGGGCGAGCAAGTAGACATTGGCCGCAGGAATGGCAGTACCCATGGTGTTTCCGGCCGTATTCCACCCTGCATACGACAAGAGTCGAGTCGCTCGGGCGTTCTCAGCGAGTGCGTCGAAAAGGAGCGGATCGCCCGTTCCCGTTTTGCCCAGGTTGATGTCGGCTACGGCGACTGGGAAACTCTGGTCGATCTCGGTTTTCAGGTTCTGAAGGAACTGTTGGAATTGCTCGGGACGGGGCTCGGGAGTGTTGACATAAAGCGAGTAATCGAAGGCCGCATCAGGTTCGGCCCACTTGGCGCCGCTGGCGTAGAGCTGGTCCCTGAGGCTCTCTTCCACTGGATTGGTCTCATAGCTCGCGATCTTCTGGCGCCCTAAATCGTCGGCGTAAACGACCCGCACACGAGGGCTCCAGCCGGCTTCCGACAAAAGCGCTCGGCTGACGAGAACGTTGGCGTGCTGATCGATGCCCTCGCAGAAATACACGTTCTGACCGACCTTCAGGTTCGAAACCATCTGCTTCAGCCTCGTCGTCTCCGGCACGTGCGGGCCGATCGGTTGCGCATCGTCCTGCCCAAGAACCAGGTAGTCGAAGACATTCTGCGATACCATACGGACAAGCTCTTGCTGGACCTTGTGATCCCGCAGACGCGTATCCTCGTATCGCTGGATCTCGAGAGGCGGAATCTTCGCTTGCAGGTTCCTGAGGGTGGAGAGGAGCTGAGGGGTCGGAGTCCGGCGGTATCGCTCCTTGGTTTCGGCATATCGGGAAAGTTGGAG
Source organism: Fimbriimonadaceae bacterium (assembly GCA_041911835.1). Classification (GTDB taxonomy): domain Bacteria; phylum Armatimonadota; class Fimbriimonadia; order Fimbriimonadales; family Fimbriimonadaceae; genus JAYROD01. The sequence goes on from JAYROD010000326.1 coordinate 1,161, forward strand.
TCGCCAGGCCGCCGTTGATCGCGTCGCGGTCGGCGCGAGCCGCATCACCGCGCTATACGCATAAAACTTCACCTTGGGAAATTGGCGCCTGAGCTTCTGGAGTGTCCGAAGCCGAAGTATCGCCAGTTTGTAGTCCGTGTCCGGAACGCGGGAGGCGATTAGCCCGCCATAGCACAGCATGTCCGTGCTCACGATGACCGAGCTGAATTCCGAAAGGTCTTCGCTCTGCAGCCATTCGAGAATCGCTTCGGGGTCTCCTGGTTTGGTGAAGCTGCCGATCAGCTTGAGCGGTGGCAGTTCGACGTCCACTCCGTCGATTTGACCGATCATCTGGGCAAACTGCGTCGATGCGGGCCGGTCGTCGAGAGGTATCAACAGGATCTTTTCAGCGGCCCCGCCCTTCGAGGAGGAAGAATCGAGGGGGATCGGCTTCACCGCCGGTGGCTGCGATTCCTGAGCGGCGGCAATGTCCAAGGACAGCGCCAAAATTGCCGGCGCAAGCCACCACCTCATTCGGCTAAAGATACCCGCCGGATTCAAAATTCCGACTTCTCGCGGTACTGCACGGCCTCTGCCAAATGGTTCTGTCGAACTTCGGCGTCGCCAGCCAGATCGGCAATCGTCCTCGCCACCTTCAGAATCCGGTCGAAAACCCTTGCGGACAGGTTCATTCGGTGGCTGACCGTTCTCATGAATTCGCGACAATCATCGGTCAAATCGATCTTCTCGCGAATCTCCTTGGGGGTCATCTTGGCATTGACCCGCTGATCGCCCAACCGGGCGTTCTGCCTTTCTCTCGCGGCAACGACGCGGGCCCGGATTGACTGGCTCGGTTCACCTGGCGCCTGCGACATGAGCTCTTCGGGCTTGAGTCGCGGCACGGTGATATGAAGGTCGATGCGATCGAGCAACGGTCCGCTGATTCGGCTTGCATACCTTCCACAGGTTGCGGGCGAACTGACGCACTTGGCCTCCGCATAGCCCTTGTAGCCGCAAGGACACGGATTCATGGCTCCAATCAAAATGCACTCTGCTGGGAACGTCAAAGACGCTTGAACTCGCGCGATGGTAGCGATTCCGTCTTCGAGCGGCTGCCGAAGCGCTTCGAGAACGCTGCGGTCGAATTCCGGCATCTCGTCCAGGAACAGAACTCCATGGTGGGCAAGCGAGACCTCGCCAGGCTTGGGGCTCTTGCCGCCCCCCACGACGGCAGCATAGCTGGCGGTATGGTGCGGGGCTCGGAACGGGCGCTCGAACATCAGTCCGCCGTGCCCTCCTTTGTTGCCGCTCGCGCTGTAAATCCGAGTGACGGCGATGCTCTCTTCGAGGCTGAGCGGGGGAAGGATAGTAGGGAGCCTTC
>JAYROD010000327.1:0-3928 GCA_041911835.1 Fimbriimonadaceae bacterium
AGCAACGTTGAAATTCGCCTTATCGATGTTCGATTTGGCGACCTGAATGGCAAACGAATGGCTGACGGCGTACTGCACCGCATCATCGATCGTCATCGGCTGCTGGGCTCCACCCATCGCAGCTGCAATCGAGACCCAATTGATCCACATCATCCCGCTTTCTCCTGCTCCTCCGCGCTTAAAGATTCGACATCCGAGAGCCGCTTGCTGAACTCATCCAGGAATCCCCGAATGGACTCGATTTTCGCCACCATAAGACCATCATGAACAGGATGCTTCATCACAAGCAGTTTGTCCCCGGGCTTGATCCCTAGACTGAGCCTGGCTTCGGCCGGAATCACGATTTGACCCCGCTCTCCGACAGTTGCCGAGCCAAAAAAGCTCTGATTCCAACACCCACTCGCCTTACTCTCCATCATGGATCGCCCGCGTATGAAAAATCACACTTTTCATACGCTAATGATATTCCCCAAAACGTGAACGCGTCAAAGCCCTCCCTTCTCCATGATCTACAGACGGAGCCCGAGATCGGTTTGCGAAAATAAAAAAAGTCGGGACCATTTGGACCCGACCCAACGAATTGGCGAAAATTTTCCGATTAGGCTTGTTCGGCGTAAACGCTAATCCGCCGCTTATCCGCCGGACCCTCGAATTTCACCTGTCCATCGATCAGCGAGAAAATCGTGTAGTCCTTGCCGAGGCCGGTATTGACTCCCGGATGAAATTTGGTGCCTCGTTGGCGCACAAGGATCGTGCCGGCGCGAACGATCTCGCCGCCATATCGCTTGACGCCCAGCCTTTGGGCATTCGAATCGCGGCCGTTCCTCGAGCTTCCTTGTCCTTTCTTATGTGCCATGGCTTACTTTCCTGAAAAGACCTCGAGAACCTTGAGGTGCGTGAGATCCTGACGATGGCCCCACCGCTTCCGCTCGTTCTTCTTGGGCTTATAGTTAAATGCGTTGATCTTTGGCCCTTTCGCTTGGCGGACGATCTCGGTTCGGACCTTCGCACCCTTGACGAATGGGGAACCCACCTTGACGCTCGAACCATCGGCGACCATGACTACCTCCTCGAGGTCGATCTTCGTTCCCGGCTCGCCGTCCAGCTTCTCGACGATCAAAACGTCCTCTTTCGCCGCCTTATACTGCTTGCCGCCAGTCTTCACAATCGCGTACATATGGGTCAACCTACCGCCTCACAACAGGTTGTGCGGCGAAGAGAAAGTATGGCACACGGGACTGGGCAGCGTCAAGCAGCGTCTTCGAGACTTAGAGCAATTCCCACTACTTCCGGATCGTAGCGACCTTCGTCGGCTGTCCTCAGTTCGCCAGGGTCTCGATCCAACATCACGAGGACCGCCAGAATTCGTCCCAAGAGCGGAATGAGCTGACCCTTGACCTTAGCGGGCCCTCCCCCGTCGAATCGTTCAAAGAGCGCGCTGAGACTCGGGACGAGCGGACGCAGTTCGGGAATAGATTCCAAACGCTGAAGATAACGCATGTCACCCTCTTCTCGCGCCTTCAGGAAGCTCGGAGTCACGTAGATCAAAGCGTTAAGGATTTGTTCCTGGGATCGCGAAAGGCCGAGCCTCGAAGCCAAATGCGATGCGGCGTTGGCCACTCGAGACTGGAAAAGTTGTCCCTTCGAGAGATCCTCGTCCTTCAGCCACTGGAAGACCATATCAAGAGGAACAGTGGGCTCTTCGATGTCGATGGAGACCGAATTGTCGAAGTACCTCGTACGATTCCTGCCGGATCGCTTGGCCTGGAAGAGGGCGGTGTCGGCGGCCTTGAGCAGTTCATTGGGCTCCAAATTGGATTCTGGATACACGGCGCAGCCGATGCTCGCGCTGATCTTCCTCATGCGGCCAGAACGCGTAACATACTCGAGTTCCTCGATCTTCTCGCGAATGCGTTCAGCGGCGGCCATGCTGGCTTCGATTCCGTTTCCAGGCATGATGATCGTGAATTCTTCGCCGCCATACCGAGCTGCAAGGTCATAAGGGCGAATGGAGTGCTTGAGGACATCTGCGACCATGCAGAGCACTTGATCGCCGGCATCGTGGCCTTCTTCTTCGTTGAAGCTCCGGAAATGGTCGACGTCCAGCATCAGTAGTCCGACTTCGCGTTCCAGCCGCTTCGCCTCTGCGACGGACCGATTCAAGAACCCATGCATCGATCTATGGTTGGCGATTCCCGTCAGCGGATCGAAGAGAGCAAGCCGTTCCGTCGCTTCGTACAGGTTCGCGCCATTGATCGCCAGCGCCAAGTGCTCCGCGATCGTTAGGCACAGGTCCTCGTGGTCGAGAAATGAATCGTCCGTCGCGCGGCCGATGAGTTCGAGAACACCGATGAGCCGATTGCCGATCGTGAGCGGCAGCACAAACATCGGGCCCGGAGTGAGGTAACAGAAACTGGCCTCGAGTTCGGCGGTTAACGGGTGATTGTTGATATCCTCGATCCTGAGAAGCTTTCCCGTACTCGTTGCGATCTCTGCGGCGCACGAGATGCCGCCGCAGGAACTCAGTACTTCGAGAATGGTGCTCGCCTTTCGGTTGGCGCCGATCGTCGCTCGCAGTTCAAGACGGCTATTTTCGTCGGATTGACACCAGAGGAGCGCCGACGCGAGTCCGAGAGATGATGCGATCTCCTGCACGGCGAAGTGGCACAGCGGCTGCAGGCTCTGGTTCATCGTCAGCGCGCGCCCAATCCGCTTGAGCGCGTCCGCGCAGCGCTGATTCTTTGTGGCTTGGCGCCGAGCGGTCTGCTCCTCATGCGCGTTCGTCATGAGGAGGAGAATTTCGCGAACGCCGCCCGCGTCGATCGGCGAAGCGAAGTAGCGATAGCCGTCCAAATACACGGCTCCGCTCGAGCCCCGCATGGCCTCGGCCAGCAGGTTTAGCAGGTCCGTATCCAGGAGGCATTTGCCTTCGCGGAACAACGGCACCTTTTCCGCCAAGCCCCAACATCGCGAGGAATAACCGAGCCCGTCGACGACGGCAAACCCAACTTCATTGGGATCCAGCCCGGATACGAGCGCCGGTTCCGGGAGGTCCAGCCATACACACTGCCCACCCGCAAGTCGCAGCATGATGGGATACCCGCTCGGGTGCCAGCCGTGCGCGCCATCGTAAGCCTGAATGCCAAGCTCCTGAAGCACGTCCAAGAGCTTTTGCTTTGAGGAGTCCCTTCTCAACCTAAAGCAATTCTCGGCGCGCATTCCCGTGACTCCTCACGGCAATTGGTAAGAACCCGGTACCATCACCTGCGTCATATTTACCGTTATGCGCGCGATCCTCCCCCTTTCGTTGTTTGCTCTGGGCTTTGGCCTTCTCCTTGGATGTGGCGGAGGTGGTGGAAGCGGCACCACGGGCACGAACGGATCGACCGGCTGCAACCAATCGAACGCGGTCCTGACGTACCGGACCTTTTGGTCGAATGGAAATGGACTAACCGGCCAGTCCGAACTCGTCACACTACGAGACGCCAATGGCAACGCGGTTCAGAGCCAGGTGCTGAACCGACAGGTGGGAAGCAGCGAGTTTTCCTTCGCCCAGGTGGCCACAGGAACGTACGTTCTTTCGGCGGATCTCTATTCCCAGGCTGACGCCCAGGGTGTCAAGGTCGGTGAGATTCGAACCCAGCTCTCGCTGTGTGGTTCACTGTCGTTCGAAAGCGAAGCGGGCACGGTCCCGACGTCGATCGCGGTGACTCCCAGCTCCGCCACCTTCAGCGTTCAGGAGAGCCGGTCGTTTTACGCATCCGGAAGCGCCAACGGTCGGGCAGTATTCCTCAGTCCGGGAGGCGTGGCTTGGGATGCGCTGGGCGGCGTCGCGACGGTGAATTCGACAGGGATAGCGTTCGGCACCAATCCGGGCAACGGTTCGATTCGCGCAACCTACAGTTCGACCGGGGCAAGTGGCGCGGCG
>JAYROD010000328.1:0-19405 GCA_041911835.1 Fimbriimonadaceae bacterium
AAGAAAACCGCGACGGCCAAGTTCACCGAGAGCATCGATCTCGCTGTTCGCTTGGGCATCGACGCGAAAAAGAGCGATCAGAACGTCCGAGGCATCACGAACCTGCCGCACGGGACCGGAAAGGTCAAAAAAGTGGCGGTTTTGGCCAAAGGCGACATGGCGAAGGAAGCTGAGCAGGCCGGCGCCGACACGGTTGGCGAAGAAGATCTGATCGCCAAAATTCAAAACGGATTCCGCGATTTCGACGTCATTCTCGCGACCGAGGAGATGGCGCCACAAATCGGAAAGATCGGAAAGGCGCTCGGCCCCAAGACCCCGAACAAGCGGAACGGCACGGTCACGAACGCGATCGGCCAAGCGGTCAAAGAGATCAAGGGTGCGACCCGCGTCGAATATCGCGCCGACAAGGCCGGAGTCGTGCATCTGCCGCTCGGAAAGGTCAATTTCAGCGAGGACCAGATCCTCGAAAACTTCAATTCGGCTATTCACGCCATCGTCAAAGCGAAGCCTGCCGGAACCAAAGGCAAGTACCTCGTCTCCGTGACGATGAGCAGCTCGATGGGGCCGGGAATCTCGATCGAGCCGACTCTCGCCGCAAAGGGCGCCGGCGTATAACGCTGCCTCGTATCGAACTGCTTGAGGGCCGCCGATGGGCGGCCCTTCGCCTTTACAGGGGGGCGAAGAGATCGACGACGTTGCCGTCGGGATCGCCGACCTGGGCGTAGCGTTGCCCCCAGAAAGCATCCCACGGCGGACTCACGGCAAGATGTCCCGCCCCAACCATGCGTTCGAATGTGGCGTCTACAGCCGTTGGAGATTCGCAGAGAAAGGCCATTCCCATTCGGTGGCCAACCGGCTCGACCCAGTGCGGCAAAAAGCTCTTCATGAGCTCGACGTTATCCCACGCCAGCCGGAGTCCATTGGGCAAAACATACTCAAAGTGATCTTCGCCTTCGGGAGGCTGAGGAATGTCCAAGCCCAGCAGCCGGTAGAAGCCCACTGACTCGGGGATGCTTTTTACAACGAGGCCCAGCAGATCGAAACGAATGCTCATCATTCACCTCACGATCAATTATAGTAGACTTATGTGTGCTATTAAGTCAAGCTTCAGCACCCATTGCCCAACCGGTCGGCGATCCGGATGATATCGCCCCAGGCGCTCTGAAGATCGGAGAAAAGAGGGGTCTGTGCCCGCGCCAAGGCGATTTGGTCCAAGTCGATCTCGGCGATGAGCAGATACTCGCTCTCGACGGGGCCCTGCGCTACTGTGTTGCCCATCGGATCCATGATCATGCTGCCCCCGACAAAGCCCTTTCCACCCTCGAAACCGCAAAGCTGGCAATTCATGCAGAAAATCCCATGCTCCTCACAGACCGCCCTCACCATCCTTTCGTAACGCCCAAGATTGCCCGGTTTCTCTTGCGCAAAGCCGCGCGCGGGCGAGGCGCTCGGAATGACCAGGATCGAGGCTCCGGACAGCGCATTGAGCGTCGGCAGAATCGAGTGCCACACATCCTCGCAGATCAACATCCCAATTCGGCCGAGCCTGGATTGGAACGCCCCCAAGCTGCGCCCTCGAGAAACGAATCGCTCTTCATCGAAGACTCCATAGGTGGGCAAGAAGAACTTGCGGTAGTTATGGACGATGCGGGAATTGGGTCCCAACTCGATATAGGCGGCGCTGTTGTATAGATTGCCGTCGCTCAATTCGTAGTAGCCGACTACGGCATCGATGGGGACGTCGAGCTTAACTCGTGAGGTGAGTTCTTGAAGCAGCTGTTCCGCGGTCAAGGAGCATTCCAGTGCGCCGCCCTCCACAAAATAGCCGCTGACCGCAGTCTCCGGAAAGGCGACCAGATCGACAGATTCTGCGGCAGCCTGTTGAATCGTGTCGGCGATGACGCCAAGGTTCTTGGCGATCTCGGCTTTGAATGGCGCTATCTGCGCACAGGCCACCTTAAGGGGCATTTTCTGAGTTTACCGTCGGTTCATCGATGCCCGGCTCGACCTCCCGGATTCTCACTTTGCGAGAACGAGCTGCCTCGAACGAGACGGCATCCGTCACGACTTTCCCATAGTGTGTTTGCGTACCGCTAGGATGTAGAACCAGGCAGAGCTTGCTCTCGGCCCGAGTCATGGCGACATAGAGGATGCGGCGCTCTTCCGCAAGCTCCCTGTGGTACGTCTGGTCTTGCACCCATCTATAGAAGCTGCTGGCGTTCTTCTCAAAGTTGGTGGCGACAAGCCCGTGATCGGGGCTGCACATCACCGAATCGGATTGTTTCCGAAAACGCTGCGGTCCGTCCGGCCAGACGACAATGGGGAACTCGAGTCCTTTGGCCTTATGAACGGTCATGAGCGTCACAAGATTGCCGTCGACGTCCACCGATTGCGCGTCGGCTTCCTTATGCCGCAATTCTTGGATTTCTCGAATTTGGGCAGCGAATTGGCCAGCGCGAACCTCGGCCCGGTCGGCGGCGAGGCGCGAGAGCTTCCGAACGTTCGCGAGAGCTTGCGTGCGGTTCGGGAGGCTGGCGAGCCTTTCGAGAAGCGGAGAATCTTCAAATATTTTGGAGACAGTCTCCCAGGCTGGAACGCGATCGGCATAAGCGCTGAGGGGCCCGAACCACCGGAGAAACTCATCGATCTTCGCACGGTCGGATTCGATCGGAGGGTCGAATTCTGCGAGTGATTCCAGAACGGAATCTCGGCTGGCCAACAGTACGATGCTGTCGAGCGATAGCCCGACCGCAGGTCCCGACAGGACCGAGAGGAGCGCAAACTTGGCGTCTCGCAGAGCCGCGGCTTCGAGGATGTTCGCGACGTCCCTGACCTCCTGGCGGGCGAAGAATTGAGCGCTGCCTCCCACGATGTGGCTGCGGACTCCCAGTACGGCGAGCTGCCCCTGGATGGCCTCGAGCGTCTTGAGTTTTCTCGCGAGCACGGCGATTTGCCCCGGACCTGCGCCTTCGGCGATCAGGTCTCGAATCCAAGCCGCCGTCTGTGCCGCGTCGCTCTTCTTTTGGGACCAGAATTCCGTCCCCTCGAAGTCTCCCTCGAGCCCGGTCGCAAAGGGGTCGCTGCTCGACTCCTTCCGGGCTGTCATTCTCATGTATCGATCGCCCCAAAGCTTGGCGAAGACGGTGTCCACGAAGCGGAGCAGCTCGGGAGTCGATCGGAAGTTTCGACTGAGGAGCTTTGGATTGCCCGTTCGGACGATGTGGTCCTCGAACAGTCGATAGTCCGCATGGCGAAAGCCATAAATCGATTGTTGTGGGTCGCCGACAAGCATCTCTCGCTCGATGCCAATCGCTCGTAGCATTCGAAACTGCAGTGGGTTCAAGTCCTGCGCTTCGTCGACGAGCGCCGCCTTGTATTGCCGCCCGATTCGCCCGGTGACCTCAGGAGACTGTTCCAAAAGCCGAACGGTCCGCGATTGCAGTTCTGTGAAGTCGAACCGCTGGGTGCGGTTCATAGTCTCCATCATCGTCACCCAAGTCGCAAGAGCGACTTGGGCCAAGCCGCAACTGAGTCGAGCGTTCTGCATGTCTTTGACCGGATCGACTCCCTTGAGCCAGTCCGGCAATGCAACCTTGGCCGCTTTGAACGATTCGGCCAGCTTTGTGAGGGCTTGGCTGGTCGAGGTCGTGTCGAATCCCTGAAGTAGTTCCGGTTCGACCGTGCTCAGCATGGCCTTGACGAACTCGGAATAGAGGGTTTGGGCGTCCCGATGCTTCACGGCGATCTCGTCGATGGGCAGCCCTGATTCGCGAAGCTGGCCCAGGACCCGCTCAACGCCGCTCGCAATGAGCGTGTGGAGGGTGCGGGCGGCATTGAAGGCTTGTTTGGCGGCCAGCCGAGTCAGCAAATACTGCGCGTCAGGGCTTTCGTCCGCCACCGAGACGATCGCGGACTGTAGCGCCTGCTCGCGAAGTAAGGAACTCTCAGACTCTGAAAGCACCTCGAAACCTGGATCGACTCCGGCTTCGAGAGCGTTTTCTCGAAGCACGCGTTCGCAGAAGGAGTGGATGGTTTGAATGGGCCCCGTTTCGGCCATCTGAGCCTGGTCCAGCCTTCCTTTTGCCCTCAGCTCGGCGACAATCCGCTGCTTCATCGACGCAGCAGCCTTTTTGGTGAAAGTGATGGCGAGGATTTGGTCCGGGTCGAATCCATCCAGCTCGACGTGACGAAGATAGCGCTGGACGAGCACGAATGTTTTCCCGGCGCCCGCGCTCGCGCGAATGCTGAACCGCAGAGAGGTTTCGTCGATCGCCTTCTGCTGTTCGACCGAGGGTTCTCGATGCCGATCCATGCTATCCGTCCTCACTTTCGCCATCGGTAACCATTTGGCTAGTTTCCCACGAGACTCGGCAGATATCGCCGTAGATGCACCTGCTGCAATGTTCACCGGGCGTCGGCTTGAGGTCGGCCTGATTCAGAATCTCGACAGCCGCCCTGAGGGAAGCCTTGATCCGTTTGAAGATCGGCTCCAAGTCGTCCGAGACGCTCACTCGTTCTAAGTTCTCCCCGGCGTTGGAACGAAGCGAGCTGTAGTTGCCCTTTCCGGCGAGAAGCAGCCGTCGCTCTCCAGAAATCCCGTCGACCTCTATACCGACTCCCGTGGCGCGACGATACTGAGCCAGCATTGGCAGTCCGAAGCGCAGCACGTCGGAACTCGGCTCCTCCCCTTCGAAAAGCTCCTTCTTTGGAACGCCGCTTCCGTACATCTTGATGACCGAATAGTCGTTGATGGTCCCCAGGGCCGCGACGTGTTCCTTGAAGACGACTTTGGAGTCGCCCACAGCGATTTCATTCTTGAGGCCGTCGCCGAGCGTCAGGTCGAACGATTCCGACCCCTGGTCACGGGGCCAAATCTCTCTGGATTCGAATTCCCTCCGCACCCACTCATCGATCAGCCGCTGCCCAGCCGATTCGATGAGCGCCGACTGCCATTCCTCGTGTTCTCGGCGCCCGTTGACAATGAGGGACTCGATCTCGGCTCGAAGCGCCTTCTCGGCTGCTTCTGGGCTGGACGCTTCGGCGAGCCGCGCTCTCTCTGGCACCCGGGCCAGTTGGCTAAGCGGATCTCGATGCGCTTCGCGAAAGAGCTTCAGGCGAAAGCGAAATCCTGCTTGGAATGCGCAGACCAGAGAACGCGCCAATTCAGCGACAGGGACGCCTTGCGAGAGTTCCGGCCGGACAAGCTCCTTGACGGCGTTCGTCGAGAGAAAGGGTGCCCTTAACCTCTCCGGAGGGCGTTCGAGCGCCTCGAACAGAGCGACATCTGATGCGGCAAGGCACTCAGGGCCGACAGGGGTCAGCGTCGAGGCCGGATAAGTTCGCTCAGCTAGAGACTTGCCGAGCTTGACGCGCAATTCCTCCAGATAGAACGCGGGGATATTATCGCTTTCCTCCTCCGTTCGAGGGTAGCTCAGGACGAGCGACTTCGTCGCACTGCCGCACAAAGTGAGGAAGATATCCCTTTCTCGACGGGCGAGGGTGAAGGAATCGGGGATTGGGACCTCGAGGGAGAGGGATTCGTTAAGAGCGTCGATGTCATCGTCGCGGAGAATGGGGTGTTCTCTCCGCCTTTTGGGCATCGTGCCTTCGAGCATCCCCAGAATGAACAATGCGTCGACTTCTGGAACGGCGTACGGGTTCGAGATAACCTGCACGCCGGCTCGAGGACTGGGCAGCACCGTTTCCTCATCGGTCCAAATCAGTTCGCACTCTGTCACAAAGGCGGACAGTTCCAGCGCGGTCGGCTCGCTGCCACCGGTGACCGATGCGCGGTCCGCGACAGAACGGAGCATTGCGACGGAGGCACGCTGATCCCGCTCCCGAGTTGGGGATTCAGGTGATGCGATGCTCTGTGCCAAGCCGGTGCCTTCGGCGAGCTCCCGAATCAATGCGTGCCAGTGCGAGAGCGGGGCAGCTTCAGAAATGGCCTTTTGACGCCAATCGAGAGCGGCCGAAAGCCACGATAGTCCATCGCCTTGATCCTTGCACCACTCTCGGAGTTCAATCCAAGAGTTCGGCCCAGATGGCCCAAGATCCAGCAGCTTCTCGACGAGCAGCCGACGTTCGTCTGGATCCACCGTCCAATAGGTACTTCGCGCGACTCCGATGAGCCCTGAAACCGCCTGTCCGGCCAAGCTCCGGAGCAAGTCGAGCATCAGCGAGGCGAAGCCATTCGTGAGCAGGGGAGCCCTCGTTACCAGAGAAAGAGGCACGCCAAGCCGGTCCGAGGCCGACCGGAGAAGCGGCCCGTAGCCTTCGATATCGCGTACGAAGATGCCGATGCGGTGGGCGAGCAGTCCGCGGTTCATCCTGGTTTGCGCGGCTCGAAGCGCCCACTCGCACTCCCCAAGCCGATCACCGGCGCTGAAGATTTCGACCTCGGGAGGCTCTGAGGGAAGTGCACGATCTGAAAACAGGGTCGAATACCATGTATCGCACTGTGTGGGCTTGAGACCCTCCGACCCCAAGAATCCAGCGACGCGGCGGAAGTGCTCGTCCGAATTGGCGGAACCGGGGACATATGGCACCAGCGCCGTCACCTTTACTCCCTGGTGCGCCAGCCAATTTGCCGCTCGAAGGTAGTGGGGCGGTGGATTCGTGCCTGCGAGAATGACGACACGCGAGTAAGGAATACGATGCACGGCCTTTGCACCGATGAGCCGATCGATCTGGGCTGGAAGCATTTCTCGGCCGATCGCCTGCAACGATCGGTTCACATTTTCGGAGATTTCAGCAAGCCCGCGGGTCCGGGGACTCTCGGATATGAGGGCATCCTCGATTGTTACGCCGTAGTGTCTCAGCGTCTCGAGGCTGCTCTCGATCTCTAGGTGCGTTCCATGGAAGGATGCCGACGCCTCAAAGATTGATCCCGGTTCCAGTTGCTTGCAGGCGAGAGCGATGGCCGCTCGGGTTTGGCCTTTTGAGGGAAGACTCTGCGTGGGCACTTCCGCGCATCCGCATAAACGCGAGACGAGTTCCGCAAAGGGTAGCGTGGTGCGATCAGTATCTTCACCGAGGAACTGACTGCCCAGTCGAAGCAGCCCATCATCAAAGCCCGTAAGGAGGTAATCGTTCTCGCGATAGGACTCCAGTGCTTCGCGAAGCGCTTGGGCGCCTGGCAAGACCCCCTTAACAACGACCTCCGCCTTTTCCATCGATGAAGTATTATGCCGCTCGTGGCTGGAAAGGTCTGGACGGCAAAGCGACGAATGATGGGCAACCTGGTGCCTGCAGTGATTGCCCTGCCGTTTGGGGTCGCAGGCGTTGCACTTTATCGTTCCGAGGCCCCATTTTGGGGCCCGTCACTCTGGTTCTTGCTCGCCTTCGTCGTTGTCGGATGGCTCTCCGTGAACGCCTTCGGTTTCTATCAGAACCAAGCCATGCGTTCGGAATTGGGACGCAAGCTAGACCGGACACATGGCGGAAAGAAGGAGGAGCGATATTTCGTGGGCTGCGCGAGGCCGAGTTATCGCAGTGTGATCGACTCGCACGAGGACGTCGGTTTTCTCATCTTCCACCCCGATCACCTCGAGTTTTTCGGAGACTCGCTTCAGCTTCGGCTGGATCGCCGCGATGTCGATCGCATTCGGTTTAGGCCGAACCCGCATACGTTCGTCGGACTGGGACGATGGATCAGCTTGGAAGGACAGATCGAAGGAAAGCCCGTTAGACTCTCGATCGAGCCAAGGGAGAAAGGGACCCTATTGGCGAATCGCGCCTTCTCAAAGGCGCTTAAGTCCCGAATCGAAGACTGGAAAATGGATAGAGAGCCCCAGGCTTCCGCCTGAGGCTCCCCGATTGTCCCGTTGTCCTAGCGTTTGGGCGATTAGCCGCGCAGCAGCGAAAGGACGCTCTGCGGAGCCGCATTGGCCTGAGCAAGAACGGCGAGGCCGCTCTGCTGCAGAATCTGTAGCTTCGTAAAGTTCGTCATTTCGGAGGCGACGTCGACGTCGCGGATGGCGGAGTCGGTCGCAGTGAGATTCTCCTTGGCGATTCCGAGAGATCGGACGTTCGATTCAAGGATGTTTCGGGAGAACGAGCCGATCTGGCCTCGCGAAGCCGAAACGTCTTCAATCGCCTTATCGATGACCGAAAGCGCATCGGTCGCGCCCTGGGTCGTCGTCAGGTCCAGATTGCTCATGTCCTTGCCGGCAACCGCGCCGACGCCAAGCTGAGAGGCGCCGAAGTTGCCGAGGGAAAGGCTGGCGGTGTCGCCGGCGTTGCCTCCAATCTGGAAGAACGACGAGCCAACGTTGACCTGGCCCCAAGCGGCAGCAGCCATGCTGACGTTGCCTGCTTCGGTGAGCTGAATCGAGTTGCCATAGCTGTCTCGGAGCGTGAGACCCGAGCCCTTGCTGAACGTCACGGTCGAAGCGCCACCGGCCGTCGCGCCGTTGGTGTCGATCGTCACGTCTGCGACGGCGTCGACGCCCACGTTGCTAGCGGAGCTAGCTTGCGTCTGGAGCACGCCGTTGCTGTCAACGAGGTCGACTCTCGAGCTTGTGCCATACGACTTGTTCGTCAGGACGATGCCACCGTTGGCGGTCCAGTTAGCCGAGACGCCGGTCTGGCTCGAAGCGTTATTAATCTTGGCGACTGTGTCGGCCACGGTGTCGGTCGCGTTCGTGTTGAACGAGACGCCATTGATCGAGAACGATCCCGCCTGCATCGTATCCGTGGCGTTGGCGAACGTTCGCCCACCCGTGAGGGTCGCCTTCGTCGCGGAAGTCGTCATGTCGACCGTCACGACGCTGTTGGTCGTGATGGCCGCGCCTGCCCAGTTGCCGCTGAACGACATTGCTGCGACGTTTGCGCCGCTTGTGCTGCCAGCGCTCGTACCGGCGCTGCCGTCGAGAAGCTTCTTGGTGCCGAAAGCCGTCGAACCGGCGATACGCGTGATCGAAGCCACGATCGAGTTAAGCTGGCTCTGGTTGGCCTGCTTTTGTGCATCGCTCATCGTCGCCTGGTTGCCCGAGGAGACCGCCAAGGAGCGTGCATCTTTCAGGAGCCGGCTAACCTCGTCAAGAGCGCCCTCGGCGGTCTTGGCGTAGTTCATTGCGTCCTGGTTGTTGCGGATTGCCTGATCGATGCCGCCGATCTGAGCGCGGAAGCCCTCAGAAGCGATCAGCCCGGCCGGGTCGTCGGCAGCGCTGTTGATGCGCATACCGGTCGAAAGCCGAGAAATGGACTTGGAAAACTCTGTGTTGGAACTGTCCAAGTTCCTCAAGGCGTTCATCGCCGTTAAGTTTGTGTTTACACGAAAACTCATTCTTTCCTCCGTGGTTGCGCCCTGGGAAGAGCGCCTGCGGACCACGCGCCGAAGCGCATGTCTTCCTGACTGCCAGCCCGCAGTTGTGACGAGGCAATGTTTCGAGCGTTCGAGCCGCTGGCCCATACCCTCCCGACATTGCGGTTCACCGATTCCTATTCCATCCGATTTCAAAACTCATCCCAGTAAAATCGTCAGGATGAAGCTGAATGAATTCGCCGCTGAAGCCAGGAAGTCGATCTATGAGGATTTGCTCCGTGGCGTTCAGCCGTCTAAGGGAACCTTTGACGCTTCGAGACTTCACGATCTTGCGCAACTCGGCGCGCCGCAGCACGGCCCCACACGGTTCGAGCCGTCCCACTTGAAGTTCGAGTTTATATATGGCTCGGGCGCAGAAGGTACGGCGGTCTTCACCGTTTCCGTGGATGCCCCGGAGCGGATCGTCTTCATGCCAGTGCCCGGTTGGGTGATCGAATCGATTTGGCAGGGAGACATCGACGGCTCTTTTCATTTCGAGAGCGACGCGCGAGGCTTGCTTGCCGAATACGAAGCACAATTGGCTTCAGGGGCAAATGACATCTGGTTCGCCCCACGCCCTGCCAAGCGTCGTGAGTAGCAGGTAGCCTTCAGCCATGACGACGATCTTGGCGACTTGGAAGGAGCCGGGTGAAGTGGCCCTTCGAGCCTCCATGCGCGCGCGACTTTCGGGTTGCGATCTCTTAACCTGTCTTGAGGACGGATTAGCTGCCGCAGAGCTGGATCCGAGCCTGATTGCCGTAGGGCTCGGTTCGATTCCCAATGCCGACGGCGAACTGGAACTCGATGCCTCGATGATGGACGGGCGTACCCTCGAAGCAGGCGCGGTTTGCGCGGTTCGCGGGATCGTTCCGGTGATTTCGGTCGCGCGCATGGTCATGGAGAAGACTCCCCACGTCCTCATCGCGGGCGACCAAGCCCGGCGCTTCGCGATTGAAAACGGCATGAAGCCTCGCAACCTCATGACCGAGGATTCCTGCAGGCTCTATGACGAGTGGCTTTCGAGCCCAGAACGCGGAGGCGATTACGTCCATACTATTTCGGACAAGCCGAGCGACACCGTGACCATGCTTGGACTGGAGCTCGTCGAAGGAAAACCCCACTTTGTCGCTGCAAGCTCGACGAGTGGCCTTTCATTCAAGAGGCCGGGCCGCGTGGGTGACTCTCCGATTGTGGGCGCCGGAATCTATGCCGACGACGAGGCCGGCGCCGCAGGCGCCACGGGTCTTGGAGAAGAGTTGTGGAAGGCGTGTGCTTCATTTCGAACCGTGGAAGAGATGAAGCGAGGAATGAGCGCACAAGAAGCCTGCGATTCTACCGTCCGCCAGATGCTTCGACGCCAGCCCCACGCAACGGACATGCCATGCGTTGTCTTCGCGATAGATCGAGACGGGTCTTTCGGCGCTGCGACGACCAAGGGCGAGTTCCCCCTCTGGTCCTGGACCGGTGGTGACCCTCAAATGCAGAGCTTCTATCCGACGGGGACCTGATGGCTCGGCTGATCGGCACTGCTGGCCATGTCGATCATGGAAAGACTTCCCTCATTCAGGCGCTGACCGGCATCGATGCCGATCGATTGCCGGAAGAGAAGCGGCGCGGCTTGACGATCGACATTGGTTTCGCGCACATAGAACTTCCCGGCGTGGGCAAAGTGTCCATCGTCGATGTCCCAGGGCATGAGAAGTTCCTCACGAATATGTTGGTCGGGGCAATGGGCATTGACGTCGCGCTCCTCTGCGTCGCCGCCGACGAGTCCGTGATGCCCCAGACACGGGAGCATTTTCATATTATCGAGCTTTTGCCCGTCGACCGAATGCTCGTGGCGCTGACCAAGTCGGACCTGGCCGATTCGGACCTCAAAGCTATGGCGAGACTTGAGGTCGAAGAGTTGCTTGCTCGATCGCGATTCGCGGGCTCCCCGATCATCGAGGTCTCTTCGAAGACAGGGGAAGGCATCGAACAGCTGCGGGTCGAGCTCTCGCGATTACTCGCCGGCTCGGCGGAGGAAAGCTCCGGTTCCTGGTATCTGCCGATCGATCGCGTCTTCACGGTGAAGGGCTACGGCACCGTCGTCACGGGCACGCTTGCCGCCGGAAGAGTGGAAATGGGGGACAGCGCGGTCGTCGAGCCGGGGGGCTTAGATGTTCGCGTCCGAGGGATCCAATGGCATGACGAATCCCAGAGCTATGCCGTCAGAGGCAGACGAACCGCGCTCAATCTCGCAGGGATCAAGTTGGAAGACTTGGCCCGGGGCCAGGCGGTCGGCTCTCCCGGAACCCTTTTTGAAACACGGGTCCTGGACGCCAGGATGAACTGGGTCGTCGGGCCGAAGCACGCCATGCGCGTACGCCTCTCGATAGGGGCAGCCGAGGCCATCGGGAAGTTGTTTCTGAATTCCGAAGACCCTACTTTGGCCCAACTCAGGCTCGAGCAGCCCGTCGCGGCTGCGCTCAACCAGCCAATCGTAGTGCGTCGGTACAGCCCGCCTGACGTAATCGGCGGAGGCAGAGTGCTTGTGCCAATCGCATTGCCCAGGAGGCGCACTGAGGTGGTTGTTCAGACGAACGCTGCGGGTACCGACGAAGACCGAATCGTCGAGTTGGTTTCAAGCGCGGGTTATGGACTCGAGACCGAGGAAATCAGCCGCAGGCTCGGAAAGTCGCCCCAAACGCTTGGGCAGTCTTTCGAGAACCTCAAGCATCAAGGAAAACTGCTCGGATTTGCCGGACTTTGGATGACCCCCAGCACCTTTGCATCCTGCCGAGACCAATTGATCGGCGCCATTCGGAAGGTGCATCAATCTTATCCGACCCGCGCATTCGTACCGCGCGCTCAGGCTATCTCCGCAGCCCAACTTCCCCTGACGGGCAAGCCCTTGGATCGATTCATTTCGGCCTTGCTCGAGTCGGGCGCCCTCCGCTCGAACGGAGCAGACATTGCACTGCCGGACTTTCGCGTGGAGCTCAACGAACGGCAAAAGACGTTGCTGGGTCGGGTACGCGCCGAACTCGATCGGGCCTGGCCCAATGAGCCCTCCGCTCGCGAGCTTGCGGCGGCGCTCCACGTCCCTCCACAAGCCATCGACGAAATTTTGAAGGTCGGATTTGAGGCGCATCAACTGGTGCGGGTCGCAGAGGAAATCTTCTACACCCCGGAAGGGGTCGAGCGCTTGAAGGACGCTGCCCGCAAGGCGGCCCAAAACGGGCCGTTCTCCGCTTCGACCTTTCGGGATGCGATCGGGACCTCGAGAAGATTCGCGATTCCGATTCTCGAGTACCTCGACTCTATCCGATTCACCATCCGGGTAGGGGATGAGCGCTCGATCGTAAGCTAACCGAGGCTCTTCAGCGCGTCTTGAATCGAGGGCCGACGGATCGTCACCATTCGAACCGACCCGTAGCCTTGGGTCAGCAGCCGCGCGGCCAGCTCTTGACCATCTGGACAAGTAATCTCGAGACCTTGCTCCGCCTCTTGAACGTTGATCGCGAACGGCTCGGCAATGGCCCGAACCGTCGAGCCATCCTCCGTCGTGACGATCAATTTGTTTGGGGCGGCCTGTGCCCGCAACTCGGAGCACGTTCCGACAAACACTTTGCCGCCCGAGCCTAAGGCGATCAAATTTCCCAGAGTCTCGGCTACATCCGGCCGATGGGTCGCCACCACAGCGGCCGCCCCGCGTTGGAGTCGCTCGACGAACAGAGCCAACGCATCATCGAGCACGAAGGGGTCGATCGAGTCGAATCCGCCGTCGGACAAAAGCAGTTGGCCTTCTCGGAGTAGCAGAGGCAGGATCTCGCATGCGGCGACCTGGCTCGGCGTGAGATGGCTGATGAGCGACTTGCGCACTTCCCATAGGCCGCACGCCGTCAGTGCCTCGGCGGACCCTGTCGTGCGGTGCTTTCCGGCGAGGCGCCGAGCCCATCCTTGCGGCGTCAGTCGCCAAGCGAGAAACTCCCTGCCCGAGTCGACATACTCTCCATTGACCGAGACCGTACCTTTGGTGAGTTTGGCGCCACCTTTTATAGCCTCGAGGAGGTGCGTCTTTCCCGATCCGGCCCGGCCCATGAGGGCGTACGCCTCACCCGCTCGGACCTTGAGCGTAATCGGCGCCGACTGAGGCCTCATCCGGACATTTTCGAAGGAGAGGACTGTGGTCGAACTCAAAGCTTAAAGGACCGTCAGTTCTTTCGGGAAATGGGTGAGGATTTCGGCGCCATTTTCGGTCACGACAACGTCGTCCTCGATTCGAACTCCGCCAAAGCCCTCGATATATACGCCCGGCTCGATCGTCCACACCTGCCCTTCGACGAGCGGTTGATCCGCATTGGAACTGAGCCTCCCGCCGTCGTGAACGTCGATGCCAAGACCGTGTCCCAGGCTGTGGCCGAAGTACTGAGCCAAATCCTCTTCGGCAAGGACTACACGGGCGAGTGCGTCGATCTCCTTGCCGTTCTCGCCGGGTCGCATCGCATCGATCGCTGCCCTCTGGGCCTTTAGCACTTGGTTGTAAACCATGGTCTGACGCTCCGAAGCTTCGCCGACGACGAACGTGCGCGTGATGTCGCTGTTGTAGCCGTCGACGGTACCTCCGAGGTCGAGCGTCACGAAATCGCCCTTCTCAATTTTTCGTTCGGTTGCCCGGCCGTGGGGCCGAGCGCTGTTCGGGCCACTGGCGACAATGGGTGGGAAGGCAACGCCCGCGCCATTACGCCGGAAAAAGAACTCAATGTCGAGGCCGATATCGAATTCGCTGACCCCTGGTTGGATCATGCGCTTGACATGCTCGATGCACGCGTCAGCGAGCGCGCAGGCTTTGCGAATCTTCTCGATCTCCTCCGGTGTCTTGACAAGTCGAAGTTGGGTCAAGATGTCGGGAGCGGGCACCAACTGAAGCTGCTCCATCGCGGTCGTCCATTTCTCCCATTGGTCGAACGTGATAGACCGCTCGAAACCGAGCTTATCGAGGTTCAGCATGCGGGTCAGACGGGAGATCGTCTGATCTTCCGTCGCCGGGGCAGAAAACACTTCGATCTTGAGGCCCTGCACCTGCTCGTTGGCCTGAATGCCGTACCGGCTGTCGGTAATGAAGATTCCCTCATCCGGCGTCAACAGAACGCGCCCATAGGTTCCCGTGAATCCGGTGAGCCATTGTACGTTCCGAATGTCCGTAACCAACATGGCTGGAAGGCTCGATAATTCCATGCGTCCGCGAAGGCGCGATATGTTTGTACTCACACGATCTCCTCTGTCAGTTTCTGAATCGCTCGCAGCGCCAGGATATAGCCGACGCCTCCGAATCCTACGATTTGGCCGACGGTGATCGGTGCGATCACTGATTCCCGACGGAACTCCTCGCGAGCATGTACGTTGCTCAGGTGAACTTCGACTACCGGCAGTCGGACGCTTACCAGAGCGTCCCTCAGGGCAATAGAGTAGTGCCCCAATCCGCCGGGGTTGATGATGATCGCTTCGGCCCACTTCCGGTTCTCCTGGATAGTGTCGATGAGAACTCCCTCGTGATTCGACTGAAGTATCCGGAGTTCGATCCCGTTGGCGGAGGCGTAGGCATTTAAGTCCGCATCGATCTCTTCCAAGGGACGCTTGCCATAGAGATCCGGTTCTCGAAATCCCGTGAGGTTGAGGTTTGGGCCATGCAGCACAAGCACCTTAATCGTTTGAGCCACTCGTCTTCTCCTTCAAATCCTTCGGCTCGATCGCCTCTTCCACTAAGAGATGCGGAATCCCCTCGACGATCCGGTAACCGTATCCGCAAACCGTGCAGACCAACACCTCACCCTTCTGAACAAGGGGGGGGCGGGAATCGCAGCGAGGACATGCGAGCTTCTGCAGGAAGGAAGCGTCTAGGATCGCGACACCTCTCGATAGGCCTCCCATGTCAGATGGGCGGTCTCCGTCCAACTGAAATGAGAAAGCCGCTCCAGCCCGCTCGTCCGCATCTTTTCTAACGTACCCGAATCGGCGAGTAGCGACTCGATGCGTCGCGCCCAATCGGCAGGCGCGAGGCTCTCCTCGATCGCTGCGGCATCGCCGGCGGTCTCCGGAATCGCCCCCCCGGCGCTGGCGATAACCGGAGTCCTGCAGGCGAACGCTTCGAGTAGGGTGAGTCCAAAGCCTTCGTGGTGGCTCGGCAGCAAGTAAAGGTCGGCCGCCGAGTATAGCGCCGACAAGAGCCTTTCGGAGACATATCCGCTCTCCACCACTCTCCCACTTGTCGGAAGATCGCCCCATCCAGGCTTTCCCGTAAGAACCAAGCGATGAGACAGCGAATCCGGAAGTAAGTTGCAGGCGCCGATGGCAAGCCCGACGTTCTTCCTGGGCCAGCGGGTCCCAACGGCGAGGAGATATGGAGTGGCGATCCCGAGCTCCGATGAGACGATTTCAGCCGCTTCGGTCCGGGAGAACGGAGTGATTCCCGGATTTAGCGCTATCGGGGTGACCAGCGTCTTCCCGATCGCCGCAGGGATGAACCTCTCGATCTCAGTCTTTGAAGTCTGGGAAACGGTCAAGACTTTCGCCGCACGACGTGCCGAGGCGGGCACGAATCGCGTCAAGAGTGCGCGATCTCGAGGCTTGAACCAATCAGGACCGATGAAGAACGACACATCGTGAATCGTCGTGATGCCGATCTTCCCACAAAGAGGGCTGAGGTTGTACTGAGTGTGGATGGCGCGAGCCCCCAACTTTCTGGCTGCCATTGGAAACTTGACCAAACTCCACCAACGTCCACTTCCAGCACCGATGGTCACCCAGCGGAAGCGGGGATCGCTCGGAACCCCGGCAGGAGCAGGCGCGTTGGAGAAGAGAAGGACGGAGCCGTCCCATTCGATTTGGCTCAGTCCATTGAGGAGCCCGAGCCAGTATGTGGAATCGCCCGTGTGGGCGCCACCGACGAGGCGGGCATCGAGTGCGATAACGGGCTGATTCAATCAAAGGCTCCGATTGGTCCGATTACTGCTATGCTACCAACCGGACGTTCGGGTCGGCTCGAAACCGCCCAGTGGCAATCGGAGTCAGAATATAAGATCGTTGCGGAGCGAGTGTAGTCCGCGGAAGCTCATGAAAAAGCGAAAGAAGCCATTCATATTGATCGCCATCGTCGTGATCCTGCTTAGCGTCGTAGGGTACGTCAACATGAAAAGCGCCTTTGGCAAGAGCGCAAATCCCGACGAGCAGCCAAGCGCCGACGCCCCTCCGCCCCTCCAGACTGGGACTGAGCAGAGGGACGATATGAAGCAGGCGCTCAAGGCCACGATGTCCGGCACAAACAAAATGTCCATTTCTCCCGAAGGCGGTGGCCCAGTCAAGGCTCCTCAGCGGCCGCTCGTCGAGAATCCGGAGGTGCCGCCTTCGAAGCCGGTCCCCTCGGATTCGCAGACGGGGCGCCTTTCGGATAAGCCAGAAGCCAGGCACTAGTCCAGGCCCGACTCAGCCTATTGGCGGCGACTTGGGAAGAGGTGGGCGGAACCCGCCGAATCGCGCACCAGTTCAAAACCCACTCCGAACGCCTTTTGAAGATCCACCGAACTGAGCACTTCGTCAGTAGGCCCCTCGTGAGCGATCGCACCGCCTGAGAGCAGAACGCTTCGATTGGCGAAGGTCGCTGCCCAGTTCAGGTCGTGCACGGCGACAAGGATACCGAGGCCGTTGCGTGCAAGCGACCTCAGCAACTCTCCCGTGTCCAACTGGTGCCCAATATCGAGGTGGGAGGTCGGTTCATCGAGCAGGAGCAACGGCGCTTGCTGGGCGAGCGCACGCGCGATCAGCACCCGCTGGCGCTCACCTCCGCTCAACTCGGAAACATGACGATCTGCGAAAGCCTCGCAGTCCGATTGCGCCATTGCTTCATGGGCGACCCGATAGTCTTCTTTTGTCTCGAAGAGCCCAGTCGAATGTCCGAACCTGCCCATCAACACGACTTGGAGGGAGGAGAAGTCGAAGGCCGGAGTCTCTTCCTGTGGCACGTAGGCGACCTTGCGTGCAACTTCGCGCACGGAGAGCCCTTTCAAGGCGCAGCCTGCCACTTCGACCTGGCCTGCAACCGGTCGAAGCGTCTGACAAATCGTCTTGAGCAACGTGGACTTGCCGGAGCCGTTCGGGCCCAGAAGGGCCACGATTTCACCTGGATGCACCTCCAGATTGACGCCAGCGAGCACGCGATGGCCTGGGTATCCGCACTCAAGGTCGACGCAACGAAGGACCGGCTCAGCCGATGGCGCCATCTAGCACTCCGCTCGTAAATGCTCGGTACATGCCGGCGTAGGCGCCGTCCATCGCCATCAACTCTGTGTGGCTCCCGAGTTCGACCACTTCGCCTCGCCTGAGCATCAGGATGCGGTCTGCACGAGCGGCTGTCGTGAGGCGGTGAGCGATGAAGAGCGTCGTGCGGCTTTTCATGATCTCTTCAAGAGCTTCCTGCACTGCCTTCTCGCTGACCGCATCGAGGTTGCTGGTGGCTTCATCGAGCAATAGCATCGTGGGCTTACGAACGATCGCCCTGGCGATGGCGATCCGTTGCCCCTCGCCGCCGCTAAGCCGGATTCCTCGCTCGCCAAGCTCGGTTTGGAGGCGGTTGGGCATTTGGTCGATGAATCCCAGAGCATGAGCGTGCTGGGCAGCCTCTGCCACATCGAGCTCACTTGCGTCCGGGTCACCGAGGCGAATGTTCTCCGAGATGGAGCCTGCAAAGAGGAAGGTCTGCTGGGGAACCACGCCAATCTGCTGCCTCAACCAGCTTGCCTGAAGCTGCCGAATATCGATGCCGTCGAAGAGGATTTCGCCTTCGGTCGGGTCATAGAACCGTAGCATTAGGTCGGCGATGGTGCTCTTGCCTGCGCCGCTGGGGCCCACCAGAGCCAGACTCGTCCCAGGTTCGACCGTGAAGCTGACCCGATGCAGCGCCTCGGTTCCGTCGGGATAGGTGAAACTGACGTTGCGGAATTCAACCCTGCCAGAGGGATGCTCGAGCGTTCTTGCTCCGGGCTGATCGGCGATGTGTTCGGGCTGATCGAGCACTTCCTCGTAAATTCGGTCTGTCGCCGCTTGAACCTGGGCGACCGTGTTGAACATGCTCGCAACGTTCTTGAAACCCTGATTAATAACGTCGAGCGCAATGATGAAGGCCCCTAGGTCGTCCACCTTCAATGCATCGCTTGCGACCAATCTCCCGCAGAGATAGACCACGATCGCCAGGGCAACGGCTCCAATCATCTCGACCATTGGCCTCAAGCTGGCGACGCGGCGGACGGCGCGAACTTGGCTCTCGAAGCTGGTCTCGACCAGTCTTTTGAACCTCGAACTCATCGTATCCTCGGCTGAAAACGCCTTGACAATGCGGGTTCCCTGAAGCGATTCCTGCATCATAGCGGTCAGGTTCGCGAGGTCCTGTTGGACGTCCGCTTGAGCGTCCTTCATCTTCCTGGAGTTCCGCTGGATCGCGAAGATCATGAACGGGAGCACTGCCATCGAAGCCAGAGCAAGTTGCCAGTTGATGATGAAGATCGTGACGATCCCGCCGAGCGCCTTGATCGGCCCGTCGATGGAGTCGCGTACTGCGGCGATGGCGTTCTGATAGACGTTGACGTCGTTGGTTAGCACGCTTTGGATTTGACCGGCGCGCTTGTCGTTGAAGTAGCTCACCGGAAGCCGCATGAGCTTGTCAAAAAGCCGGATGCGCAAGTCAGAGGTCAGTCGAGTGGCCGCCTTCGACAAATAGAAGGTCTGGCCGCGAGTGAAGAAGTACTTGACTCCAAAGATCACGATCACCGCGAGGCTCAGATAAGCGAGCATCGTCGCATCGTGATTCCCTACCGCCTTCAGCACGAACTTGACGAACACGGGGTAGGTGCTCAGCAGTGCCGCGGCTCCCGCCGAACATAAGAGCCCCGCGACGATCAGTTTTTTCTGGGCGCGAAGCTCTTTGACGATGCGGGGGTCAAAGCGGGGTAGTCGAATGTTCAACTCAGTCTATTGTACTGCGTTGAACTTGGCGATCCCGTTGCGCATTCTCGCGCCGCCATACAGCTTGTTGCCCTACTGATTCCGGCTCCCGGCGAGGGCTGA
>JAYROD010000329.1:0-4992 GCA_041911835.1 Fimbriimonadaceae bacterium
AGCGTCCAGCTTCTCGATCAGGAAGTCGCCGAGATCAAGGACATGACGCTCGACGTTGTGCACACCCACCCTACCAATTAGCGCTATCGCAGCGTCGATTGCGTGGATGTCAGGCAGGTTCAAGTTTCCCGTCTCGAAGCGTGCCGCATCCGGTCGGGTCTCCATGTCGTCCGAACGGGCGATGTAATCGGACGGGGGACGCGCCATGCTCGACATCGCGAGATACGTCGGCTGCAGGTCGTCGAGGCCCTCTCTCACATAGAGGAGTCCCAGGCCCTGCGGGACCAAGAGGCCCTTGTGCGTTCCGGCTGCCATAACGGAAATGTTCAGCGCTCGAACGTCGACCGGGACCACGCCAACGGACTGCATCGCATCGACAACGAAATGGATGCCCCGCTCCCGGCATAGCTCTCCTATGCTGGCGATGTCATGCCGCTGGCCCGCATGGAAGGAAACGTGCGAGACGCAAATCGCCTTTGTTCGAGCATCTACCAGCGGCAGGAACGTACCTCGGTCGGCGACAGCCCGCTCCGATGCCAACTCTGCAAATCGGACTTCGAGTCCAGCGCGGCGGCGATTCAGCCAAGCGTAGGCGGCATTGGGGTGATCGCCCGAAAGAAGAACGACGTTGTCCCCAGGTTTGAAGGGGATCGCCTGAGCGGCAATATTTAAACCTTCGGATGTGTTCTTCGTGAAGGCTATTTCGCTGCTCTTCGCATTGAACATCGCCGCGATGCGCGCCCGCGTTTGCTCCACCCGCTCCAACCAAAGGGTCTTCGGACCGGCCGAGCGATGGGCTTCGTCATAGAAATCCATCAGCGCTTGCCGCACCGAAGCGGCGAGAGGCGTCTGATGTGCGGAGTCGAGATAGAGTATCTCGTTGGCGGCAGGAAACTCGCTGCGGGTGGCTTCGAGACCGAGCGAAGTTGCCTCCACGCCAGACCCGCGGGACAGAGCCCGTGCATGCATATTGATTCCTTCAAACGCGCAGCTTGCGCTCCAACAACGAAGCCAAGAGCGTTAGCGGATAACAAATGGCGAAGTAGATTGCCAGGACGAAGAAATAGATTTGAACTGCATGTGGTTCGCTGCTCACGTAAGCGAGCCGCTCAATCATCTGCCGAGCCGCGCCGAGCAGGTCCGTTACACCGACGACGGACGTCAGCGCACTCGCCTGCACGAGTACCGTCAATTGCCCAACATAGGGGGGAAGAAATCGTCGCAACGCTTGCGGCATGATCGTGAACACCAGCGCCTGGGTTTTGCTTAAGCCAAGCGCACGCGCGGCCTCAGTCTGCCGCGGGGAAATCGACGTCAGGGCGCCCCGCGCTGTTTCAGCAATGTTGGCGCCGCCCCAGAGTCCAAGCCCGAGAATCGACGCCGCTATAGGGCCCATCGTGATGCCCATCTCTGGAAGCGCGAAGAAGACGAAGAGCAACGTGATCAGGGATGGGACGCCACGAAAGATGTCGATGTAAAGCTTCACCATCCGTCCAACCCACACCGAATGGCTCGAAGACACAGCGCCGACCAGCACGCCAATGAGGGATGCAAGCAGCGCAGTCAAGGTGGACACCGTCAAGGTGACATCGAGTCCTCCGATCATGTGCGCGAGGACCGCGCTCAGCATTTCTCGGCTCATCGTCACCCTGCCTTTGCTCGGTGTATCGCGAAGCGAGCCTCAAGAAGGCGCGATGCCATGCTGATCAAAGTCGATACCGTCAGGTATGCGAGCGCGGCGATGCCGAAGACCTCGAATACCTTGAACGTATCCGCCACCATGCGATTCGCTGCGTAGGTCAGCTCTTGATACCCCACAGCGATCATGAAAGACGATGAGCGGAACTGGGTGATGGCCATTGTCGTGGCGGCGGGTATCGAAGCTCGGAGGCCAATTGGCAACGTAACGTCGAGAAAAGCTTGCACTTTGGACATACCGAGCGCCCGTGCCGCCACGACTTCGGTGACATTGACCGACCCGTAGCCGGCGCGAAAGATTTCGGCGTGGTAAGCAGCGCCCCAAACGCCCAGGGCGATCCAAGACGTCTCGAACGGGCTAAGGTGAATTCCGATATCCGGCAGCGCGAAGTACAACATCACCACCTGGACAAGCAGTGGTGTGCACCGAAACACCGTGCTGTAGCAGGCGATCAGCGGGCTCAACAGGGTCAGGCGCGCGTGACGCGCGGCCCCCAGAAGCATGCCGAGGACGATGCCAACGCTGATTCCGATCGCGCTGATAAGTAGCGTCCGCCCGAGGCCGACGACCAGGGGCGTCAGATTCAGCATTCCTGCTCTTCCGAAACGACAGTTGCTTGTCTACTTGAGACAATCGAGCGCGCCGCTCTTCGAATAGTCCAGTTTCTGATTAGGGCCAGGAACGATCGGCCGGTACTTTGCGACGAAAGCGGGGTCCTTGATCTCCTGCGCAAACGCCTTGAAGAACGCGTCCTCGAGTCGCATCTGCTCGATGACCGCGTTGATCCACTCGAGCATCGCCTTGTTCCCTTTCTTTACTCCGACTCCTTGTATCGCTGATGCCGCGAGGGTTCCGACTACCTTGTAGTTCTTCTGCATCTGCGTGAAGTTGAATCCATACACGTCGATGTATGCGAACGCATCAGCACGACCTTGAGTGAGCAGAGTCGATCCGTCGGAGGCAGTCTGGACCGTTACCAGGTTGGCCTGGGGATAACACTTCTGTAACCACGTTTGGTATGTGCTGCCGGTCGGCGTAATGACAGTCTTTCCTGCGAGGTCGGCATAGTCATTCACCTTCGAGTCCTTCGGCACAACCAGCTGAAGATTGCTGACCCAGATAGGGCTCGAGTAGTCGAGTTGCTCGGCGCGGGCGGGCGTATAAGCAAGTGATGCAAGGATCAGATCGATCTTGCCGGACTGTAGGAACGGGATCCGATTGCTGTCGTTGACGCACTGTGTACGCAGCCCGTCCCCGGTTCCCAGCGCCGATTCGGCGATGCGCTTGACCATCGCGTACTCATATCCGGCCGGCTTGCCATCAAGACCGATGTAGCCAGCAGGCGGATAAGTGCAGTTGATGCCGACGGTTAGGAACCCGGCCGCCTTAACCTCAGGCGGCAGAGGTACATCCACTTTCGACGCCGCCATAGCAGAAGCCGTAACGACCATTGCGACAGTGGCGATGAACGCTGCAAGTTGCTTCATGGAGACCTCCTTCGGTGCATACGAAAATTGCGCGCTCAATCGCTGCGCATGCGTGACAAGAACTGCTTGGTTCGCTCGTGTTCGGGGTGATCCAGGACCTTCGCGGGTGGTCCCTCTTCAACGATCACCCCATCAACCATTAACAGGAGGCGATCTCCGACCTCGCGAGCGAACTTCATCTCGTGGGTCACGACGAGCATCGTCATGCCTGATCTTGCAAGCGACTTCATGACCGCCAGAACTTCGCCGACCAATTCGGGGTCGAGCGCAGATGTGGCCTCGTCAAACAACATCACATGCGGTTGCATCATCAGCGCTCTTGCAATCGCGACACGCTGCTGCTGCCCACCCGACAACTGATCTGGATACTGGGCGACCTTGTCTTCCAGGCCAACCTTCCGCAGATACTCTCGGGCACGCGACTCCGCTTCGGCAGACGACTCTTTCAGCACGCGGCGAGGCGCAAGAGTCAGGTTCTTGAGCACATTGAGATGAGGAAAGAGGTAGAAGTGCTGGAAGACCATCCCTATCTTCTGTCTCACCTGGTCTTCGGTCAGCGTCCCGGAATAGATATCCGCGCCCTCTAGTTCGATGCGTCCAGCGTCAATCGCCTGGAGGCGATTAATGCAGCGCAGAAGAGAACTCTTTCCGCCGCCACTCGGTCCGACGATCACGACTACTTCGCCGCGCCGCACGGTGACGTCCACACCTCGGAGGACCGCGTGTGATCCGTACGACAGATGAATACCCTTCATCTCGAGCATCGGCACCGAGTCTCGCGCCGCGCGATCCGAATCCGCCGTAGCAATCATCTGTCGCGGATGCCCGGGTCCGCTCAGGCCGCAGCGCCCTGGTAGCGTCGAACAAACGCCTGGAATCGTTCTGTCTTGGGACGCGCAAAGATCTCCGCTGGCGGTCCATCTTCGATGATCGAACCCTCGTAGAAGAACAGCAGCCGATCTGCCACATCTCGAGCGAACTGCATTTCGTGAGTGACGATGATCATCGTCATGCCCTCCGCACTGAGGTCGCGCAGGGTCTTGAGCACTTCCTCGACCAGTTCCGGATCGAGCGCAGATGTCACTTCATCGAACAGCATGACCTTCGGCCGCATTGCAAGCGCTCGCGCGATAGCGACGCGCTGCTGCTGACCTCCCGACAACTGAGACGGGTAGTGGTTCGCTTTGTCGGCCAGTCCAACCTTCTCGAGCAACGCCGCAGCGTGCTTGTGCGCATCGCTTCGCGATTCGCCGGTGACCAGCACCGGACCCATCATGACGTTCTGAATAGCCGTCTTGTGCGGAAAGAGATTGAAGCTTTGGAAGACCATGCCCGCCTTTGTGCGAAGCCGGGCGATCTCGGCCTCGGACTGACGCTTCCGTGCGCCAGATCCGCTGTCCTGCCGATAGCCAACCGCATCACTATCGACGAGGATCTGGCCGGCCTCGAAGTCCTCAAGGAAGTTGACGCATCGAAGGAGAGTCGATTTCCCGGAACCGCTCGGACCCAGCAACACGACAACTTCGCCCTCCTTCACGTTAAAGGAGATGTTCTTGAGAACCCTGTTGGATCCGAAGCTCTTCGAAACGCCTTGAACTTCGATCATGTTCCTGCGTGGTTCGCGGGACTGGGCAAGATTCATCTTGGCCTCACTGTTCACGCAGAACCGAAGCGGCGCTGCAGGTACGTAGCTGTCAGTGAAATTGGGTAACAGATGCAGAAGTAGATGAGCATCACCGCGAAGAAGATCTCGAATGCGGCAAGCGTTCGCTCAACAACCTCTCGGGATGCATAAGTAAGTTCCCA
>JAYROD010000330.1:0-7002 GCA_041911835.1 Fimbriimonadaceae bacterium
AGCCCGAATTGCGGTACTGGTGGGGCCGCGTAGCTCGGGCTCGAATATGGCGAGCCTAGTACAAGCGGGCAGGGAAGGCCGAATGCCTGCCACCGTCGAGCTGGTCGTTGCTCCGACGCCGACAGCTCCAGCCCTGGAGCGAGCCAGACACCTCGGCATCGCCACTCTATCCCTCGATCCGAAGTCAGAAGATTTCAGTGAACAGTTGCTCGACTCGCTAGCGAATCATGGAATCGAGTGGATTTGCCTCGCCGGCTATCTCCGCCTCTTGCCGCACGCGCTGCTCGAGGCATTTCCGAAGCGGGTGCTCAATATCCACCCGGCGCTGCTGCCCAAGTACGGTGGCAAGGGGATGTACGGCAAGAACGTCCACGAGGCCGTACTCGCTGCTGGAGAAACGGTCAGCGGCTGCAGCATCCATTTCGTGGAAGCGGAATACGATTCGGGCGCTTGCATCCTGCAGCTGACCTGTGCCGTACATCCTGATGACACTCCCGAAACGCTCGCCGCGCGAGTACTCGAATTGGAGCACCGGGCCTATCCGGAGGCCGTTGCGCGCGCACTCTCTCATGACAACCAAGCCTCAACCAGAAAGGCATAGTCGATTCTTCAAGATCGTCTACCCCCTCCTGCGACTCCTGGCCTGGATCATCATGACCGTATTCGGGCCGTTTCGAGCGATCGGCGGGTACCGGGTTCCGAGAACGGGTGGCGTCTTGGTGCTCTGCAACCATCGAGCGGATATTGACCCCATCGCAGTCCAGCTTGCTTCGCCCCGAGTCGTGCATTTTATGGCGAAAAGCGAGCTCTTTCGCATTCCGATCTTGGGCGCGCTTCTCCGCTTCTTCAAAGCGTTTCCCGTGAACCGCGGCTCGCCAGATCGCCAATCGATCCGCTATGCGGTGGATTTACTCAAGCTGGGGGAGGTCGTATGCATCTTCCCCGAAGGGCAACTTTCCGAGACCGGGCGGCTCCAGCCGATTCTCCCTGGAGCAGCTCTCATAGTCCGGATGGCGAATGTCCAGGTGATCTGCTGCGGCGTCCAAAATACGGACCGCATCATGCCTTACGGGAAGGTGCTGCCCAGGTTTTCATTCCGAACCGTCACCGCGACCTGGGGCGACGCGAAGCGATTCAGCCCGGAAGCGAGCAACGACGTCATCATCGAATGGATCGAGGCGGAATTCCGATCCCTGACCGAAGATTTCGAGCGCCCACCCCAATACGACTATAGGTTAGGCTGGCTAGGACCTTCCGCCGGAACCGTTTCAGGCAGCGGGGTACGGGGCATCGCCGTCTCTTTTGCGGTCCAACCAGGAACTGGCTCCCACGAGCGCGTGTAATAGTCGCAGTACATGAAGAACAGCATGCCGAACCAGATGAATCCGGCATAGGCCCAAAGCTTGATTAGCTTGGTTCCGAACTTCACTCCCATAAAGATCCACACGACCAGGAACGCCTTCGTCACAGCGATTCCCATCGCCACGATATTGTTCATGAGCGGCGAATGCTCATTCCCCGGGGTCGGAATATGGATTTGGGCCGCAGCGATCGTAACGACCATCAGGATCGTTAGAACGACCAGATTGACCAGCAGCATGGGGACGGGGGTCACATGCACGTGCGAACCGATTCCAGGATGTTGTTCGTGTTGATCGGACATGGCTTAACTCGGAATGAGATAGAACAGCGGGAATAGGAATATCCACACCAGGTCGACGAAGTGCCAGTACAAACCGACCATCTCCGTGTTGATGTAATCCTTGGCGGAATTCGTGTTGCGGGCATGGAGATAGATCAATGCGCCGATGATGATGATGCCGACGATGACGTGCAACGCATGGAGGCCCGTCATGACGAAATAGAGGCCGAGGAAGAGCTGGGCGATATTGCGCGGCACGATCTGGCCCGCAGCCTGAGCTGCCTCGTTGGGCCAAACGAAATTCGGGCCCACGATGAGGCCCTCATGGAACTTTACACTCCATTCAAATTCCCATTTCAGGACAAGAAATGCGATGGCGCAGACGATAGTTAGGAACAACCAGCCGATGACTTGAGTTCGTTTTTGGAGGGCCGCGCAGCGGACCGCCATCGCCATCGCGAAGCTGCTCGCCAGCAGGATCATCGTGTTGATGCCGCCGATCTTCCAGTTGAGGAGCCCGCGGCTCATCTCGTAGAAGTCAGTCGAATATGTCCATCGATAAATCGTATAGGCCAAGAACAGCGCACCGAAGAACATAACTTCGGTGACCAGGAAGCTCCACATCCCAACGATGTAGGTCTCGCTTTGCTGCCCCATGTCCTCGTACTGCTCGTGCAGTAACGGTTCGCGGGAATGCTTGTGGTCGTGCGCGGCGAGAGCCATTAGTTGCCTCCTATGTCGTCATGGGCGTGCTTTTGCTCCCAGATCGCTTCATCTCGCTCGGCGTCGTAGTCATAAGCTTCTTCCATCACCACCGGCGGCACCACGAAGTTGTGTGGCAGTGGCGGCGACTGAGTCTCCCATTCCAGCCCCTTGGCTCCCCACGGATTCGGGCCGGCCTTCGGGCCGCGGAAGAGCGACCAGGTGAGGTAGCCCGCCGGAAGAATGAGGCCTATCGCCAAGACCGAAGCACCCAAGCTCGACAGGATGTTGTAGACCTGATACTCGGGAGCCAGATCGTAGTAGGCATATCGTCGTGGCATGCCGAGGAAGCCAACGATGAACTGCGGGAAGAACGTCAAGTTGAACCCGATGAACGTCAGCAAGCCGCAAACCTTGCCCCACGAGTCGGGATACATTCGCCCGGTCATTTTCGGCCACCAGAAGTGCAATCCAGCTAAGAACGCCGAAAGCGTGCCTCCAACCATAACGTAGTGGAAGTGAGCCACGACGAAATATGTTCCGGTCAGCATGACGTCGGTCGATAGGCATGCCAGATAAAGGCCCGTCAAACCCCCAATCACGAAAAGGCCCAAGAAGCTGAGCGCATAAACCATCGGGGTCTGCAGCCGGATCGATCCCTTGTACATGGTCGCCGACCAGTTGAATACTTTGACCGCTGAAGGGATAGCCACAAGGAAGCTGACCAGCGAGAACACGATGCCCTGATACATCGACTGACTCGAAACGAACATGTGGTGGCCCCACACGACGAATCCCAAACCGGCGATCGCGAGGCTCGAGAATGCGACGAATTCGTATCCGAAAATCCGCCGGCGAGAGAAGCAGGCGATGACTTCGCTGATAATTCCCATTCCCGGCAGCAGCATGATATAAACGGCCGGGTGCGAATAAAACCAGAAGAGGTGTTGGAAGAGCACCGGATCGCCGCCCAATTCGGGACTGAAAATGCCGATGTGGGTGGTGCGCTCCACGACGACCAGCGCTAGCGTGATGGCGACCACCGGAGTGCCCAACAAGATGATGACGCTCGTCGCATATTGCGCCCAGACGAAGAGTGGAAGTCGGAACCAGGTCAGACCCGGCGCTCGCATCTTATGGACGGTTGCGATGAAGTTAAGCCCTGTAAGAATCGACGAGAATCCCGCAACGAAAACGCCGATCAAGCAGGTTGAAATCTGCGTGTTGCTGTACATCGAGCTGTAGGGCGTATAGAACGTCCATCCCGCATCGACGCCGCCCATCATAAACGACAAGCTGATAAGACAGCCACCCAAAATGTAAAGGTACCAGCTCAGCAAGTTCAGACGAGGGAACGCCAAGTCCTTGGCGCCAATCATCATAGGCAGAAAGAAGTTGCCGAAGGTTGCCGGGATTGAAGGCACCAAGAACAGAAACACCATGACTACGCCGTGCGCCGAGAAAACCTTGTTATAGGTGTCAGCTTGGAGCAGAACTCCGTGTGGCGAAGTCAGCTGAAGTCGGATGAGACCGGCGGCGACACTGCCGACGAAGAAGAAAACCGAGATCGACAGAAGATAAAGGATCGCGATCCGTTTGTGGTCCTGCGTGAGGAGCCACGACTTGACCGTTCGGTTCCAATTCAGATAATCGATCGGTTGCTGGATGACTTCTTCTTGTTGAATCGTTGGGGCGCTCATGGATTAGCTCCTCCCTTGGCTTGTGGGGCCGCAGGAGATGGTGAGTTCGCGCCCGGAGTCGTTGGCGCAGAATTCGTGGAAGTCTGATTCGGCATGGCACCGCCGAGGGTATTGAGGTACGCGATAACTTGCAGGATTTGCTCCTCGGTGATCTGGCCGGCATAAACCGGCATCGTGTTGTCGTACCCGGCGGTCAATTTGGCGTACGGGTTGATGATCGATTCCCGGATATAGGCGATATCGGCGACTGTAGAGGTCCCGTCCGTGAACTTGCGGGTCTTACCCATGATCGCATAGAGCGAAGGTCCGCGCGGAGTATCCGTGGCTCCATGGCAGTTGGCGCAAGCATATTTCTTGTAGATATCGGCGCCCTGCTCTTCGGCGGTCAAGTGCGCGGCAGCCACGTCGTCGCCACCCTTTGCCAGCCATCTCTGGAAGTCGGCCGGCGGCATAACGTAAACCCATCCACCCATTTCGGAGTGCTGCGTACCACAATGCATCGCGCAGAACAAGTGGTATTTCCCAGGAACCGTCGGCGTCGTCCACTGCATCGTGTAGCGCCCCGGAACGACGTGATACTGGATCCTAAAGGCGGGGATATAGAAAGCGTGAATGACGTCCTGCGAGATCATCGTGAACATCACCGGTTGGCCGGCCGGAAGGTGCAGAGTGTTGTTTTCACGCACCCCGTTCGAGTGCTGAATATGCCACATCCACTGCTTGCCGATGACATAGACGTTCATCGCGTTCTTTGGCGGAATCCTAATATCGACGAATTGCTTCGCTCCCCAAGCGAATACTCCCAGCGCGAGCAACAGTGGAATGCCGGACCAGGCGATCTCCAGCTTGAGGTTCTCATGCGGCGCATGAGAACGATCGACCCGATTCCCAGATCGATATCGAATGACGAGAATGAGTACGGCGACGTACACTCCCAAAGTGAAGAAGACCGTCAGCGCCGAGATCGTATAAAACAGCCAGTCGTGCTGAGCTGCATGATCAGAAGCCTGAGGAGGAAAGAGCGAAAAATTCATGGTAGTTTGCGACCCGCTACGGCTGCGGCAGGGTCTCTCCTCCTTCGTCCTGAGTAAGGCGAAGCGCCTCCCGACGGTTCTTCACCGCCATGCCGCCAATCCACGTTCCAACGATGATGAGCGTTAACACGCACATCACCTGAAGGGTGCGGAGAACATTGACCGTGACTCGTCCCGTGGCCGGGTCGACCTGCAGGCACCCAAAGAGCTTCGGTTCGAGATCGATCTGCCCGATCTTCCCGGCCGAAGCCGTATCGAGCGCTGCCAACATCGATTTAGCAACGTAGTCGGAACCATAGAGCACCTTGGAGACTCTGCCCTCTGGCGTCAGGATAAATAAACCGGTCGCGTGGTTGATCAGGTCCTTCTCTGGGTCGTAGGTGTAGCGAAATCCCACGGCTCCGGCGAGTTGTTGGATGGAATCTTGGTTTCCCGTCAAGAAATGCCAACCGGCCGCATCGCCCGGAGGCCGCACGAGTCCGACCAAAGAGTTCTTCTTGGCCAGGGCCAGTTCGGGAGTCTCCTTCGGGTGGATGCTGACGGTCACCACGTCGTAATCCTTGCCTAATGAAAGGCGCTTGATCGCATTCATGGCGCCGATCGTTCCTTCGAATTCGATGGCACAGCCACCCTTGCACTGGTAGAAAACCAGCATCAGCACAACCGGCTTCTTACCGAAATAGTCGCCCAGTTTGACCGACTTGCCGCTTTCATCGAAGAACGGCAGGTTGAGCGGCGCTTGGACGCCAAGCCGCTGGTCGATCCCGATCTTCGAAAGATCCGGCTTCTGCCCAAAGGCAACGGCTGACAACGCCACCAAGAGCGCGACCCACAGAGATCGAATTCTCATCGCCTTCTCGGCTCCTCTTTCGGCTGAAGCTGCTCCCCGGTGGGGGTGAGCTTATAGGGTATGCCGCGCTCGACGGTGAGGTCGATGGCTTTTTCAATCGGAATGTGGACGATGCCCTTCTGCTTATCGACCCAACCGTATGAGTTCAGCGCGCCGTTTTGAATGCGGAGCATCGTTCGGATATCCGTCTTGGCGGTCTCGTCGGTCTGGAGCAGCGGGTTCGGAACGGGAGGAATCTTCGTCGCCGGTACGATCGCTGCAGGAGCAGGGCCAGCGCAATGCCATGGCACCAGCGCAACGTAGACGAATACCGAGCAAACCACGGCAAACGTTGAAAAGGCCATGAAGCCGCTCACGGCTTTTCGGATTCCTGGGACGTTGATGTCCCGAGGATCATAGCCGAGGCGCCTCAGCTCGTCTTCCCTTAACTGGAGATCGTCGTCATGCATGCTCGAGATGCTCCTGATGCTCGTGATAGGCTTCTCTTAGCCGGGTGTCGTACTTGGGCAGGAGTGGAATGCGCCGCAACTGGGCCGTCATCACACCAAACCAAATGCCGCCAATTCCAACGAATGCCGCCAGGTCGGTCCACTTGGGAGTAACCATCTCGCCGCGATCCGCGAATGCCGGGATAACGTTCCAATACATGTCGAGAACTCGCATGAAGAACAGCCAGACGGCGACCCAAAGCAGATTTCGGGCGATCCTCTTTGTCCGCGGCGCTAAGAGAATCGTGAACGGCACGAAGAAGGAGAAAATGACAATGATCGCACCCAACTCGTTGAACCCACCGTTGCGCCGATTCACATAGTAAGTCACCAATTCTGGCAAGTTGCCCGAATAGATGATCAGAAATTGGGAAAGGGTCACGTAAGCCCAGAACATGGTGAACGCCACGATGAGGTTGCCGAAGTCCTTCACCAGATTCGGAGTCACGATCTCCGAATAGGGCTTCTTTTGAGCATTGCCCATCACGAGTATCGCGCCGAGACAAACGCCGGCCAACGCGCTGCTGACGACGAACCAAACGCCATACATGGTCGAGGTCCAAGTCGGCTGCAGCGACATCACCCA
>JAYROD010000331.1:0-2720 GCA_041911835.1 Fimbriimonadaceae bacterium
CGCTGATTGATGATCGTGTCGACGCAAACGGAAGTCTTTCCGGTCTGACGGTCGCCGATGACCAACTCTCGCTGGCCGCGTCCAATCGGGATCATCGCGTCGATCGCCTAGATGCCGGTCTGCAGCGCTTCTTTAACCGGCTGGCGCTCGACGACGCCGGGGGCGATCGTCTCGATGCGGCGGAATTCGGTGGATGCGATCGGTCCCTTATTATCGATGGGCTGGCCGAGTGCGTTGACGACCCTTCCCAATAGCCCTTTTCCAACCGGAAGCTCGATGATTCGGCCCGACTCACGGACTGGGTCGCCCTCTTTGATCAGCGTATCGTCGCCAATAAGCACCGCACCGATCGAATCCTCTTCCAGGTTGAGGGCGAGGCCCATAACGCCTTCTGGAAACTCCAAGAGTTCGCCCATCTGGCAGTCCGGCAGGCCGTAAACGCGGGCGATTCCGTCGCCGACTTGAAGGACCGTGCCTACGTGTTCGACGCCGGCCTTGCGCTCAAATTTCTGAAGCTCCTGCTCCAGGATCGATGTGATTTCTTCTGGTCGAATTGCCATGGGTTTGTTGGTGTCCTAACTATCTCTGCTTCAATAAATCGTAGACGAGCTTCTCGCGAAGCCGATTGAGGTAACCGCGCACGGTTCCGTCGAGCACAAAGTCGTTATAGGCGACCTTCACCCCGCCCATCAGCGACGGTTCGACGGCGAACTCTGGCTCGATCTTCTTGCCGGTTTCTTGGGCGATCTTGCCCACCACGGCGTCCTGCTCCTCACGGCTCAACGGCTTTGCG
The DNA here is from genome assembly GCA_041911835.1 of Fimbriimonadaceae bacterium. Lineage (GTDB taxonomy): Bacteria > Armatimonadota > Fimbriimonadia > Fimbriimonadales > Fimbriimonadaceae > JAYROD01. Next base: position 794 of record JAYROD010000331.1, read on the forward strand.
GAAGTAACAATCGCATGGATAACGCTTTCGTGGTCCCTCCGCAGGCGAATGAACTCGAGTCGCATGAATCCAAATTCCTCTTCCCTTCCCTTTTCGAGCATGAGGCGGAGCATCTGCATGGTCAGGGCGGTGACGCGATCTGAAAACACCGACTCCATCAGCTTGAGCTTGTCTTCTCGGCTGATCGTGGGGTTCATCACGAACGCTCTGAACTTCGGATCGGCCTGCATGGCATTGTTGATGCCGTTCAGGTCATCCTCCACACTGAGAAGGATGTCGCTTTTCAGAGCTGCGGAAAACAGCGCTCTAGCGTATCGCTTAGCGACCCTGGCATCCATGCTTAGCTGGGCACCTCGACCTTGTCGACGAACTCTTGGATGAGCTTGCGGTTCCTTGCGTCGTCAACGTTTTCACCCAAGACCTTTTCGGTCGCCGCCAACGTGAGATTCACGACCTCGAGCCGCATAGCGGTGAGCACGCGATCTTTCTCCAGAGCGATCTCTTCTTGAGCCTTCTTGACGAGTTCGTCCGCCTTGGCGGCCGCCTCGGCCATCAGCTCTTTCCGGAGGTCCTGCGCTTCTTTGATTTGGGCTTGAATCTGCTCGCGAGCCTGGGCTTCGGTTGCGATGATTCGCTGCTCATATTCCGATTTCATCTGGGTCATTTCGGAGCGCAGATTCTCGGCTTCGGTAAACGTCCTCTCCAGCTCGCCATTTCGATCGTTGATGGATTCCATCAGCGGATTGAGGAAGAAGAATTTGATGATCGGGAAGAGCAGCAAGAAGACGCCGACGACGGCGACCGTCTTGCCCAAATCGAGTGGGATACCCTGCTTTGCAAGGCTCTCGATGAATTCGGGGTGCCAATTCTGCGAAAGCCACATGCCGCCGACCATGAGGCCGACGCCGATCACCATCGAGATCCCGATCTTCGGTGAAAAGATTTTTGAATCGTAAGCCATAGATTTTGTGCGTCCAGATTTAGCGCTCGCCTAAGCCCGGGCGAGCGCCAATCCGACTTTATCGATTACTTGCCGGCGAACGAGCCCGGTGCGACGAAAACCGTCAACAGGAAAACGAGCTCGACGAATGCGAGCGCGATGAGCATGTTGACCTGCAGCTTGCCGATCGCCTCTGGCTGGCGAGACATGCCGTTCATTGCCCCATTACCGATCAGGCCGAGTCCGATGCCAACGCCAAGTGCGGCGATTCCAAGTCCAAGTCCTAACATTGTTTTTCGATATCCTCCTACGTGTCGATGCGTCCTATATGTCCAAAAATTCTTGTGCGTTAGTGGGCCGTGGCCGCCACCGGCGTTTCTATGCCGTGCTCGCCCTCAAGGCCGTGCTCATGCTCGTGCTCTTCGTCGTGGTGCGTGACCAGCGAAATGTACACGCACGTCAGCAAAGTAAAGATCATCGCCTGCACGACGCAGGTGAGCAGCTTGATCGGAAGCAGGAATGCTCCGATTGGGATGTAAACGCTTTCGCCGAGCTTGTTCATGGCCTCGACGGCCTCGTGGCCGCCGTGGATGTTTCCAAACAGTCGGAGCGAGAGCGAGACGTTCTTCATGAGCTCAGAAATCACTTCGATCACGAAGATCATGAGCGTAATCGGGATGAGTGCGATACCCAGTTTCGGCCCGGAGAAGTGAGCGATGTGTTGGAAGAACCCCAGGAATCCGGAGGTCACCGGATCCTTGCCCTTCTTGCGGTTCGAGCCGTAGTGGCCGCTGATCCCCTCCCACTGCACATAGCCGACGGCGATGAGCGCCATGGCCAGGTTAAAGCTGAGGTCGGCGGTTGGCGACGTTGGGAAGAATAGCGCCACGAAGCTTCCCACAAAGATCGCGAGCCAGAAGGTCATGATCATCGGAATGTACTTCCGCCCTTGCGCTCCGATAGTGCCGACGCACATATTCTCGATGA
>JAYROD010000332.1:0-6213 GCA_041911835.1 Fimbriimonadaceae bacterium
CGCCGATGTCGAGCTGGCAGCTCGCGTCACGCGCGGTGCCGAATCTGGAATACGCGAAGATCGTTGAGGAGAACAGTCAGTCGATGACCGAGAGTTCGAAACTCTCGCAACTCCTTTATGGCTCCAAGATGGTGCCGCGAGAGTACGCCGACCTCATCGAGACCGGCGAGATGACTGGCTCACTCCCCCAAGCGCTCGACCAAGCCGCCGATCTGAGCAAGCAAGACGTCGCTGCGACCGAGCAGTTTCTCAAATGGAAGATGGGCTGCTGGGGGATGCTCGTGATGATTGGAGTATCAGTGCTGGCCTATGCGTTGTTTGCCAGGGGATATATGGACAGCCTTTTCAAGAACATCCTCGAGGATCTCTAGTGTCGCCCGCATTGCGGCTCGCCTTGACGGTGACGGCTCTCGGGGTGGTCATCTCGACGCTGGCGATGGCGCTCGGGTTCGCCGGCGCGTGGGTCGCGCGATTTGAGCTTGCTGTCGAAATCGCCGGCGCGGTCGGGTTCATCCTGATGGTCATTGGGGCGATGGCTGTGGCGCTGATCGCTCGGCGTCCCACGGGTTGAGGAATGACCGCGTTTGATCCCAGGAGAAGGATGTGTCTGATGGGGAGCGCACTCGCCATTTCGCAAGGCTGCACGGGCTTTCGGGTCCAACGAAATCTGGACACGCAGGGTCGCTTCCGCAGGTTCAAACTGAGGATGAAAGGCCATGAAAAGCTTCAAGCTTCCCCAATTCTTCAATCGACTCCTCCACCGGCTGACTCCGGCTGTAGCGCTTTTGGCCTTATTGGCGCCGGCGGGAGGAACCGTTGGGAGGCAACCGGATAGCCCCCGCACAACGGAATCCATGAGCGCGGGACTCTGTCTGTCGATGCTCCGCCACAAGCAGCAACCGTTCAAGCAAAGCCCGCTCTCTCAATACAGCCTCAAGACCTCGCTGCTCATGGGGCTGCCAGAGAAGGTCGTCAACAAGGTGAAGGACACGGGAGGCATCTCGCTCGGCTACCACCTGACTTACAGTGATCCGCCATCCGACATTCCGAAGAACCCGTTCGTCCACATGACCAAGGTCCGGCAGCCCTCCGGGAAAAGCTACGAAGAGATGCTGCTCGACAAGATCACCGCATCGAAGGGCAATCTCACCCCAGGAGACGTGCTCTCCATGTCCCTCGACGTCACGAAAGGCGACTATTACCTGGCGTCTTTGACTGCGCACAACCTACTCAAAGAAGCGGCCTATACAGGCGCGGGAACTTCGGCTTCGGCTGGGGTCTATGGCTGGGATCGTGGCAAGCAGCCAAACAGCAAGTCTTCCAGAATAGCGACGCCGGACGTCATCTTGGACAAGCTGATCAACTTGCGCTCTCCAGGAGACAAATTCGAAGCTGACAAGGACGGCCCTTGGTACCACATGTTCGGCGTCCTATTCGTGGGCGGAGCGATCAGCCCCGGGACAGCGGGGACTATGGCGGAAGTGGAGAATTTAACGCGGGCGCTTCGGCTGGGAAGCAGTCCGGACGCATTCAAGGAATTGACCAACACACGATCCGCCGCGATCGGCTCGGTGCTCTCCGGTCTCACCAATGGGTCGCTCTACCTCCCGGAGGATATTTCGAAGCTCTCCGATGCGGAAATCGCAACTCTTCGCAAGCAGATTCAGGACGCTTATGCCGCCGGTCGAAAGGACCTCGAAGGGACAACTGCCTCCCAAGCCGAACTGGCGAACGCAAGGAGAGGACTGCTTCGCGCACTTTCGGACGAGGCGAAGAGAATCGACAAGGAATTGACGAAACGGCGAGACAAGGCGGCGGAGAAGAAGAAGCCCAAGACGGGCTACTGGGAACTTGAGAAGATCATCGTCATTCCGATCGAAAACGCACCCGCAAAGAACGGACGATTCTCACGGATCGACCCTTCGGGAGGCGCAGGAACATTGACGGTCAAGGCGTCTTGGAACGATATGCAGCTCAAGGTCCACTCGTCGACGGCATTACTCAACTGGACCATATCGCCCGATCCCCAGCTCCTCGTTCCAGGCTCGAAACTCAAAATAACCGGCGCTCTGTCAGCTTCAGGAGAAATAGAGCGGACAAACGGAGGCATCATTTGGCATCCTCCCGGATATCCGGCCCATGTCGGTCATGCAAGCGGCATCGTCATCAAGGGACTCGACGGCTCGAAGTCAACGGGCCCCGCGTCCTTCGACGTCGAAGCGACTGTTCCGGAGGGCTCTCGGTTCCCGAACGGGCTGGCGCTGAGGTTCATCGCATATGCGAGCGGCTACGGCGGAGTCGAATACATCTACAAATGGGTAGGCCCTCGCGTAACCAGATAACAAGAAAGGCCGTCAACGATTTCGATGTTCATCCCGTGGAGTTCGCTGATCACGGCCTCAAAACTCAGCATCCTATTTCTGGGCAACAGCCATACGGCTGTAAACGACGTTCCGGCAATGGTGAAGTCGCTCATAGAAAGCGATGGATCGAAGCGCCAGGTCGTCCTAGGCACGATCACGGGCGCCAACCTCGAACAGCTTGGCAACAACTCCCAGGCGATTCAGGCGATCAGCTCAGGAAAATGGGACGTCGTCATCCTCCAGGGCGCTGCGCTCAGCAGCTCACATAAATACGTCTATTCCCAGGCCGGCGCCATCAAGCTGGCGAAGCTCGCGAAGGCGTCCAAAGCCCGTGTGCTGCTCTACGCTGAATGGCCGAGGAAGGGATGGGACGAGACCGACTACATCCTCGGCATTTATGGCCAGATCGCGAAAGCCTCGGGTGCAGAAATCGTCCCGGTCTGCGCGGCTTGGGATGCGGCCCTCAAAGTGCGAAGCGACCTTGAATTATGGGCGGGGGATGGGAACCACTCTTCGCCCCTCGGCGGATTCCTCGCTGGGCTGACGATCGCCGATTTCCTGGGGGCAGGAGAGTCGAATTGGATGCCGTTCAAGATCGATCCTCCACTGGCCAGATTGCTTCGGCAATCCGCCAGGACCGCGATCCGGCGATAATCCGATTCTCCCAAGAATGAAACGCCGGTCCTTGAGCGTCCATAGAACCATCAGATGCCGATCTTCCAATACGAAGCGGTCGATCCCCAAGGCCAAACCGTCAAAGGCACCGCCAATGGAGAATCGATGGATGCGGTCGCCAAGCTGCTCACCGATCGTGGCTTGAGCCTGAAGGGATTGAGCATCGCCGAGGGAGTCGTCCCCCCCATTCCGCCCAGGCAGACGCCACCTGGTCCGCCAGCGGAATCCTCTTGGACCCCACCACCGACCGAAGCTCGGTCACGGTTTGAGACGGAGGTCGCAGGTCCACTGGTCGGCGAAGTCCCCCTCACCCGCCTGCACTTCTTTTTCCGTCAGCTCGCCACTATGCTCCACGCCGGAATCAACCCCGCGCAGGCGCTCGAAACGCTCAGCAAACAAAGTGGCAGTCTGAAACTCAGCCGCATCCTCTTGGAGACGAAAGACCACGTCATCGCCGGCCGGCCGATGAGCGCTGGATTCCAGCGCTACCCGGAAGTTTTCACGCCGCTCATGATGGCGATGGTCCGAGCCGGAGAAGAAGGCGGATTCCTCGAATCGCAATGCCTCCAACTGAGTGAGTATCTGCAGCGGGAGATCGAACTCCGCAACATGATCAGGCGCGAGACCCTCTGGCCTAAAATCACCGTCGCGGCGTCGATCTTCATCATCCTTGCGGCGAATGGAGTGATGTCCTTGGTTGCCCCCGGCGGGCAGCGGCTGGAGTCGCCGCTGACCACCCTTGCGACCTGGTTCGTCTTGCTCCCACTGATCATCGGCGGATTCCTCTTCGTCAAAGTCGGCCTCAAGAACCCAGCGATCAAGTACAAATTCGACGATTTCAACCTAAAGCTCCCCGGCATTGGCGGCATGATCCACGGGTTCGCGATGGCGAAATTCGGACGAGCATTTGGCGCGCTCTACAAGGGCGGGGTTCCCATGCAGAAGGCCGTTCTTCTTGCAGCCGACGCCTGCGGAAACGAAGCGCTTCGCGCACGGATGTATCCCGCCGCGCAAAGGCTCCAAGAAGGCGAAGGTATCACCGACACCTTCGCGCAAACCGGAGCATTCAGCCCAATCGTGCTCGACATGACCCGCACCGGCGAGACCACGGGCAACATGGACCAGATGTTGAACAAAGTTGCCGAATATTACGAAGAAGAGGGCGCGATGAAGGCCCAGATCTCGGCGAAGATCATCGGCGTGGTCTGCCTGCTGCTCGTCGCGATCTACGTGGCGTTCGTCGTCATCAAGTTCTATATGGCCTATTTCGCCGGAGTTGGAGCGGCAGGAGCCGCTGCAGGGGAGTGACCCGAACCCATTACGAGGTCTTGGGTGTTCAGCGGTCGGCGACAGCCCTTCAGATCAAGGCTGCCTACCGACGGCTGGTTTTGATCCATCATCCCGACCGCTCGGCCGATCCGCGCTCGGCGGAGCTTTTCATCCGGATCACGGAGGCCTATGAGACCCTCAGCGAGCCGCTGAGGCGGGCGTCCTACGATCGGGTCTTAGAGATTCAGGAATCACCGAAGTCGACCCCTCCCAAGAAGCCCAAGCCCCAGCCATCTCCTCATCGCAGCCATCCCTCCGCGCCACAGCCGGCACCAACGGCTTCGCCAGAAGTCCTGCGTTTGACGACCATGCTCAATCGCGGACGGTTCGTCGACGCGGAGAACCTGGCCAAGAAGCTGATCGAATCCGATCCGAAGCAACCGATTCCCTACGCCGTACTCGGCGATCTGGCCAAGCTGCGTGGCAACACTCGGCGAGCAGCGGAGATGTATGCCTTCGCTGCGCAGATGGACCCTTTCAACTCGCTCTATCAGCGCAAGCACGAGGAATTGATTCGCGGCATCGTCGAGCGGCGCGCTGCCGCTCCGGAGGCCGAATTTCGTCCGACCTCGCTCATCGTCGGACTCTGCGTCATCGGAATCGCCGGGATATACGTGATGTTCGCGAAGGAGTCCCGCATGGAGCTCCACCTGGAACTCATCTCGAGTTGGACGCTCGGTCTGCTGCTCATGCTATTCGTCAGTGGGCTGGCATTGGGGTCGTCGATGACGATTTCTGGTCTGCTGCAGCGATTCGGGTCGATGCAAGGGTCTGCGGTTATGAAGGTCTCGCCAATGGTGGCGTTGGGCGTCGTGGCGGTGGTCAACTTTTGGGTGGCGCTGGGGCTGTACTTCTTGGTTGGCGCATCGCAAAACGCCTTCAGCGATTCGTCGTCGCGTTCGATGGGTGGGGTCGCCGCCGCGACGGCCTACTTGACACTCGCCGCCAGCGTTCAGGGCCGGATCGAACCGCTTCAAGTCCTCTTTTGGGGTGGGAACATCGTCTACATCGGTTTCTTGGTGGGGTGGATGGTAGCGGACGCGCTTAGGGAATCATGACCGCCAAGATCCTCTCCATTCAAGTTGGATTGCCGCAAACCAGAACCGCCGTCAGACCGAACGACGGCGCAGAATCGGAATGGGAATCCGGAATCTTCAAGCGCCCTGTTTCCAAGGCGATCCTTGGTAGCACCAACCTCGATGGCGACGGCCAAGCCGATCTCCGGTTTCATGGCGGTCCCGATCGTGCGGTGCTGCTGTTTTCGGTCGAGCACTATCCCAACTGGGAAGAACGGCTCGGGCGCAAGCTGGAATTCGGCAGCTTTGGCGAGAACTTATCAGTCGAAGGCATCGATGAAGAAACCGTCTGCCTTGGCGATATTTGGGAGTCCGACAATGTCGCTCTGGAGATCAGCCAACCCAGAATCCCATGCAGCAAGCTCTCCCGCCGCCTCGAAACGCCTGGGTTCCACCTTGAGGTGACCAAGAAGGCCCGGGGAGGGTTTTACGCCCGAACCCTACGAGAAGGGTTGGTTACCACTGGCGATGTTCTCAGCCTCGCCAGGCGTCCCTTTCCACAATGGCCGATATACCGAACCTTTGAGCTATATATGCATGAAAAGGACGACCTCTCCCTACTTCGGGAACTCGTCGCGATTCCCCAGCTAAGCCAACTCTGGAAGGATGGATTGGCGAAGCGGCTACAGAGATAGCGGAAGCAGATCGACGCATTCAGAGTCCCGTGTGATAATGGGGCATGAGGCCAGGCTTGTTGGGAGATGCGGTTCAAATCTTTTACGAGAGGATCCTAAACTGTCAAGGGGTCGGTTTAAACGGAGGAAAAAACA
>JAYROD010000333.1:0-4163 GCA_041911835.1 Fimbriimonadaceae bacterium
CGATCGTGACCGTCTCGTTGCTTGGACCATCGACGTCGATGATGCACGTGAACGTCTGAGCAGGCGGAACGCCCCTACCGGGACCCGAATAGACGAGTTGGATCGACGTGCCTCCGTAATTCTGAGCGCGGAAGCTGAAGATCTGGCTCCCCATCGCTCCCGGAACTCCGTTCGCGTATGAAACGAACCTCGGCTGCCCCATCGAGCGCAAGATGTAGGAGTCATAGCTGACAAGCTTCCATGAATATCCCGTGGACGGATTCGCCTGGAGACTGAGGTTGACTATCGCTCCCCGCGGGACATGCGTCGTGCTCATGTTCTGCATCTGATTGATCGTCACCGTGTTGAGCTGAGCGAATGCCGAACCCACCATCGAAAGCGAACACAAGAAGACAAAAAACCTCATCGACTCTCTTCCTCCAAACCGAACTGCTTCTATTATGCGCCCTGACCAACATTGCCCTCGACGATCCGTGCGCATAATGCATTTATGCTGATTCGCCAACCCAATTGCGCGTTTATTCTGGCGATGTTGTGCCTTACGGGCGCGGCCGCGGCTCAGATCGACTATAAGATCACGCCGGACACTGATAAGAAGGTGCTGAAGGTCGAGATGGATTTCCGATCCAAGAGCGATTCGACCCAGATTCAAATTCCAAACTGGGCGCCTGGCGCTTATGTGTTGGGCGAGCAGTACAAGAACGTCGCCGACCTTGCCGCTACGACCGGAGGCAAACCCATCCAAGTTGCTGCGGACAAGAACACTTGGACTCTCTCGGCGCCATCCGGGTCGCTCATCCATGTGAGCTACTCCGTGCCGCTTCAGTTTGCAGACCAGACGGCACACTGGAGCGGTCCAGCCACCTACCTTTATGTCGTCGATCGAAAGAACGAACCGTGCACGCTCAAGCTGGCGCTCCCAGAGGGTTGGAAGGTCGCCACCGGGCTTGATGAGTCGAAAGGCGGCACATTCGTCGCGCCGACATACGATGTCTTGGCCGACTGCCCAGTGACGGCCGGAGACTTCATCTTGGACTCCTACACGGTCAAAGGAAAGCCGCATATCATCGCGATGCGCAATCCGCCCAAAAGCAAGGTCGACCGCGCGTACCTCATCAAGGCCTGCAAGTTCGTGAGCGAAGCCGAAGCCGATTTCTTCGGTGGAGTGCCATATAACCACTATGTGTGGCACTTTTCCGTCAATGACGCTGCGGACGGCGCAGGGGGCCTCGAGCACCTGAACAGCACCCAGATCAGCTTAGCCAGCGGCGTCGGGCCTCGCGCCGTGTCCGTCCTTGCCCACGAGTTCTTTCACCTATGGAACGTCAAGCGAACGAGGTCGAAGGTGTTGGGGCCATTTGACTACACCGTTCTGCCAAAGACCGGGGCGCTCTGGTGGCTGGAAGGGGTCACGGACTACTACGCCAATCTTCTGCTCACCCGCTATGGTTGGTGGCAACCCGATTCGCTTTACGGCTATTTCGTTCGCGAACTTCGCAACGTTCGTCAAAATCCGGCCCGCCTGGAGATCAGTCCCTATCAGGCCAGCTACCGAGTTGGTGAGGCGAACAATGGACGAGGCAATTCGAACGGTTACCTGATCAGCTATTACGACCTCGGCTCGCTCTGCGGACTTTGCCTAGACATCGAAATTCGATTCCAATCCGGCGGAAAGAATTCGCTGGACGATGTGACCCGTGCGCTCTTCGCCATGTGCAAAGACAACCAACCCGGATTCGAAGAAGACGAGATAAGGAAGCAGTGCGTCAAATTTGGCGGACCTGAATTGGGGCCGTTTTTCGATAAAGTCGTCATGAATCCAGGCGAACTCCCGATCGAAGCTCAACTTGAGAAGGTCGGGCTGAAGCTCGAGGATGCTCAGGAGGATTTCGTCGATTTGGGATTTACCCTTCAGGCGAACACTCAAGAGAAGGCCGGTGGGGTCCTGCAAGTGCATGGCGAAACCGCAAAGGTGCTGAACAACGGAGACTTCGTCACCAAGATCGGTGAAGTCTCACTGGAGTTGGACAGCCGACAGGCCCTTGCGGCGGCGATCCAGAAGGCGATTGCGGCGGCAAAGCCCGGACAAGCCATCGAGATGACGGTGAGAAGGGATGGCAAACCGATGCAAATAACGATCACACCGATCGCGGCCAAGCGCCCCATACAAAAGGTCGTGGACATTGCCAACGCGTCACCGGCTCAACTGAAGCTTCGGCAGGAATGGCTGTTCGCCGGCAAAAAGCCTTTGCCGAAATAGCCGGAACCATGCTTCGGTCCAGGATCGTCATCGTGGGGGCGGGCTTTGGCGGTCTCTGGGCGGCCAAGGGTCTCAGAAAGGCGCCAGTCGATGTGACGCTCATCGATCGCGCAAATCATCATGTCTTTCAGCCGCTGCTTTACCAGGTAGCGACGGCTGGTCTCTCCCCTGCTAACATCGCGGTGCCCATACGGACGATCTTGCGCCGACAGGAGAATGTCGACGTCGTGCTTGGTGACGTGACCGAAATCGACTTGGAACGTCAGCAGGTCGCGGCCAGCGGCAAATCCTACCCCTATGACTTTCTGATCCTGGCCACGGGCGTCCGACACGGCTACTTTGGAAGGCCCGAATGGGAGCGCTACGCACCAGGCCTCAAGTCGCTCGACGATGCCCTCCGTGTCCGACGAAAGATTCTGATGGCGTTTGAGCGCGCCGAGCTGGAGTCGGACCCACGAGCGCGTCAATCCTGGCTGAATTTCGTGATTGTCGGAGCGGGTCCGACAGGCGTCGAATTGGCCGGAAGCATCGCGGAACTCAGCCACCACACCTTGGCGGATGAGTATCGACATATCGACCCCGGGGAGGCGAAGGTGATCGTCATCGAAGCGGGGGACCGCGTGCTCTCGACGTTCGATCCATCGCTCAGCGAGGCCGCGAAGGAATCCTTAGAGCATCTGGGTGTCGAGGTGCGGCTTGCTGAACCCGCAACTGCGATCGACGCTGAAGGCGTTACCACTTCCAGAGGCTTCATCCCGACGCGCACGGTGCTGTGGGCGGCCGGAGTCGAGGCATCCCCAGTTGGAAATTGGCTCAGTTCCCCGACCGACCCTCAGGGTCGTGTGATCGTTCACCCCGACCTCTCTGTGCCAAACCGCCCGAACGTATTTGTCATCGGCGACGCGATGCGCATCGGGGGAGCGGACCTCACTCCCCTCCCTGGTGTAGCGCAGGTGGCGATGCAACAAGGCGCCTATGTCGCCCGAAAGCTCGCTGCTTCGATCCGAAGAGGTAGCGATATCGGTCCGTTCGAGTACAAGAATCTAGGCAGCATGGCGACCATCGGTCGTTCCAGCGCCGTGTACGAAAGCGGCGACGTCAAGCTCAAGGGATTCATCGCCTGGTGCGGATGGCTCTTCGTGCACCTCATCAACTTGATCGGCTTTGCCAACCGGATTCTCGTGCTGATCCAGTGGGCGTGGGCGTACGTATTTTGGCAGCGCGGCGCACGGCTGATCACTCCTGTCGACGAGCGATCAATAGTCGACGGGTCTTAGGAAATACTCGCCGATCGCTGAAGTGCTCAGCATGGCTACAGTCGGCAGTCTGCGCTTCCAGTGCGTGCCATCGACTTTGTTACACACGAGTTCCACATCCGCCTTTGGAAACCCCATTTCCAAGAGCTTCTTGCGAGTGCAGCCCTGCGTGAAATAGTGGAGTATGACGTCCGCTTTCGCGTAAGAAATTCCGAAGTCGCCCTCATCCGTCTGGCCTTGAATCAAATCGGCCGTGGCGGGCTTCTCGATGATGACATCCGGAACTCCAAGTTCTTTGGCCAATTGCCAAACTTGGGTTTTGAAGAGATCTCCCAACGGATTGATCGGTGGCGAATCGTCGGCGTGCCAAGTGAAGTAGCCGAAAAGCCGCTCCGTCTTGTTCCCGGTGCCGATGGGTAGTCCGCCGAGTTTTGCGGACTGGTCGAAAAGCACGATCATCCTCGCGCGGGCGCAGACGTTTCCAATTCGGCCGGGACTCATCCCAGGCTGCTCGGAATCGACATATCCATCGACCATCGGCGTAATATCGATCGTCTCCGATTCGATTCCTAGCTGATCGATCACGAGCTGCGCATCCTCGAAGCTCTTCGGGCTGCTCAGCTTGTAGGGCATCCGAAACGCATGAA
>JAYROD010000334.1:0-3850 GCA_041911835.1 Fimbriimonadaceae bacterium
CGATCAAATCCTGAAGCCAACTCTGCGAAAAGACCTCGTCGCTTGCGGCGTATTTGCCTCAATCCTCTATGCCGCGATGAACGTCTTCGTTCCGATGCTCGATCCTGCCTACAGTTCGGTGACGCAGACGGTCAGCGAACTCTCGGCGATCGGCGCTCCGACCAGGACGATTTGGGTGGTGCTCGGCATGGGTTACACCATCCTGTTCGTGTCCTTTGGCTTTGGCGTCTGGATGTCCGCTCAGCAAAGCCGCGCACTCCGAGTGACTGGCGCTTTGCTGATTTTTGGCGGGCTCTTTGGCATTTTCTGGCCCCCCATGCACTTGCGGGGAGAGGGCTTCACGCTTACCGATAGCCTCCACATCGCTTGGACCGCGGTGTGGGGCGTCCTAACCATGCTCGCGATGGGATTCTCAGCCTTCGCGTTCGGCAAGAAGTTCCGGTGGTTTGTTTTCCTCAGCATTGCGCTCTTGTTGGGCTTCGGCGCTATGACGAGCCTCGAAGCTCCAAACATCACCAAGAACCTCCCCACGCCAACCATCGGCGTTTGGGAGAGGCTCAATATTGGCGTCTTCCTGGTTTGGCTCGCCGTGCTGGCCATTGCGCTCCTGCGCATGCAAGACGCTGCACCAGAAGGAAGTGAATAGACATGACCCAGGTTGAAATCAAAGGCTTCGTGCGTCCCGGGTTCGAGCCAGTGAAGGACGCGTTTGCCGAGAATTTCACGCTTAGAAACGAGCTTGGCGGCGCCTGTTGCATCTACCAAGACGGCGAGAAGGTCGTCGACCTTTGGGGTGGCATCCGAAGCCAATCGACCGGCGAGCCTTGGGAAGAAGACACGATGGTCGTCGTGTTTTCGGCGACCAAAGGCATGGCCGCAATGACGCTCGCGCTGGCCCACTCGCGCGGTTGGCTGGACTACGACGAGCGTGTCTGCACCTATTGGCCGGAATTCGCTCAAGAGGGTAAGGATAAGATGACCGTGCGCCAGCTCCTCGCCCACCAGGGTGGACTGTTCGCCTTTCACGAAAAGGTTGATCGGGACCTGATTGCCGATCTGGATCGGTTTGCGATCGTGCTGGCCCGGCAAAAACCCGAATGGGAACCGGGAAGCCGCCAGGCTTACCACGCGATGAGCCTCGGGTTCTATGAAAACGAGCTGCTCCGAAACCTGGACCCCCAACGCCGCAGTCTGGGACAATTCTTCCAGGATGAAATCGCCACGCCACTCGAGCTGGAGTTCTATATCCGACTCCCGGAATCTGTCCCGAATTCTCGACTTGCCGTTTTGGACAAGGGCAATCCATTTAAAGCGATGCTGCGACTGCCGCTACCGATTCTGTTCGCGGCGCTCAATCCACGTTCGGAGATTTTCCGAGCGCTCATGGTGAATCCGGGGTCCTATGTATCGCTCGATGAGGACCGGATCTACGCGAGGAACCTCGAAGTTCCCTCGGGAGGAGGCGTCGGTACGGCGCGGGCTCTGGCGAGAGCGTACAGCGCCTTCGCAGTGGGCGGCGGGGAACTTGGACTGCGGCCCGAGACGATACAGGCGCTCAGTGCGCCTGCGACACCGTCGGCGAACGGCTTTCACGACGACGCTCTGAAAGGCGAGATCGAGTTCTCGCTTGGATTCATGAAGACCTGCAAGAACTGGCGATTCGGTCACGAGGGCGCATTCGGGGCACCTGGAGCCGGCGGCTCATTGGGATTCGCAGACCCTCAGACGCGTTTGGCATACGGGTACGTCACGAATCGGTTGGGAGCGATGGATGGAGATCCGCGAGACCTGGCGCTCAGAAACGCGATTCCTAGTGCAATGACGGCTGCGCAATCTTCGCCCGCAGCGGTCCATTGAGGGGAGTTCTGGCGGAGAGGGTGGGATTCGAACCCACGGAGACTTGCGCCTCACCGCATTTCGAGTGCGGCGCACTAGACCGGGCTATGCGACCTCTCCGCGACTTACTATTATGACCAATTTCCGGCTCAAATTGAGCCTGAAGGGCTTGCTTTAGAACGCCCGACGCTCCACAATCGGACCCATGCAGTATTTCGTCGTCTTGCCGGATGGTCAACGGTTTGGCCCCGCCGACATCGCGACGCTGAACCAATGGGCCGGCGAAGGGAGAATCGCCGCCAACTGTATGATCGAGGACGCTTCCACCAGAGCCCAGACTCCCGCCACAGCGTTTCCCGGGCTCACGCTCCCTGGCGCAGCCGAGGCCGCGCCGACGGCTCCAGGCTCGGCGACCCACGATTGGAATACGCCACCGACTGCCGGCTCACCATATCCTCGCGGAGGCTACGTCAGTCCGACCGCTGGCCAAGGCGAGATGACAGCCGCCTGGATTCTTGGCGCAGTCACCTTCCTCTTTTGCTGTCCGGTGCTGCCCGGCCTCGGACTTTACTTCGCCAATCGAGCTATGGCGCTGGGCAACCCAAACGCCCAGGCCCCTCGAATTTTCTACATTGTCGTGCTCGTGCTCAGCTGCCTGGTTTATGTGGGCTACGCGCTCTTCTTCGTGATCGCCATGTCGACGGCGATGAGCGCGAAGTAGCGCTCTGAAATGCGCTATTTCATCCGGCTTCAAGACGGTTCGAAGTACGGCCCTGTCTCGTTCGAGCAGCTTCAAGAATATGCCGACGAGGGCGGCGTTTTGCCGACTGCCCAACTCGAGTTAGAGGACGGATCGGCAAGACTCAGTGCGGCCGATGTCGCGGGCCTAACCTTTCCCGAAGCCTCTGTCCAGCGTGTTGGCCAACTGGTGAAAGAAGCGCAGGAGCGAGACTTCGCGGAACGCCAGATCGTTCGGAGCGGTTGGCTGATGGTCTTGTTGGCGCCTATCGTTTGTGGATTCGCGATGTGCGTGCCCTGGGGGCTTTTCGCCACCCCCTTCATGCCGATTGCCGGCATCATCTATGCGAACCGTATGCCTGAGTCGCGAATCCATGTTGCCAAAGCCGTGCGGCTCATCGCGATTGCGGAGCTGATCGGCGCCGGCGTGCTCGTCGTGGTCCTCATCTATCTCATGTCGACCGGGAAGATGCCTGGCTCGTGAGGCGCTTGGTCCTTGCGATCCTGAGCGCAAAGTCGGCAAAATGGGCGGGTCGGAGCAGATGATGCAGTACTTTGTTGTTCTCCCTGATGGGCAAAAATTCGGACCCGCAGACCTCGCGACCCTCAACCAATGGGCCTCGGAGGGCCGACTGACGCCTCAGAGTCAGCTTGAAGACGTCGCATCGGGTCAGACGTTCCAGGCATCCGCCATAGCTGGGCTCATTTTCCCAGGGGCCCCAGGCCCGACAGCCACAGCCGCCACGCCTTCCGTCGGCGCGCCATCGAGCGATTGGAGCAACCCTCCACAGGGCTCTCCTTATCCGAGGGTCCCTTACACTCCGGCTGATAACGGTCAGAAAGAGCTCACCTTGGCCTGGGTCTTCGGCTCGATCGGGCTCCTTTGCTGTCCCATCATCTTCAGCACGATAGGCATCGTCTACGCCGTCCAAGCCAAGAACAAGGGCAATGCTAGCGGCAATGCTGCGCTCATCTTTTGCATCTGCACGATGGTCGCCGGGTTCATTATCGGTGCGGCGTTCAATCTCGCGCGGCTGAGAAGCCTGTAGCCCCGAAATCACCTGATGGCCTGAATTTTGCGAGTCGTTTTGGAGTCTAAGAATCGGGTTGGCTGAGCCCGAGGGCTCGATGATGACTTTTTTGAAGCGCAATTCTCGAGAGGTAAAGAGGAGATTCTCGTCGTGGCAGGCATGGCTTTTGCTGGCGATGATCGCAGCCGTATCAGCCGCCTTCCTCTGGAATCCTGGAAGCCAATTCACGCATGGCCAAGGACCTA
>JAYROD010000335.1:0-4114 GCA_041911835.1 Fimbriimonadaceae bacterium
CCTCCACCCCCAACCCCCTCCTCCTCCGTCAGCACGCTCATCTGACGCACGAGGAGGGGGCATTCCGCACCCCACTCCCTCGCCCCGCCCCTATTTTGCTGGCGCACACAAGGGAGGGGAACTGGTTATCCGTTATAGATCGTCTTCTTCACTAGCTGGATCACCCGAGCCGCGTCGCCGGTGTCTTGCGCTTTCACGAGAGCGTCGCGCTGAGCAAAAATCATCAGCGCCTTCTTCATGCAGTTCGCGAAGAACTCGCGGGAGAGGCGCATCGATTCGACCTGCTCGGTGCGGTATGTAAACTGGTCTTCTCCGAACCAGCCCTCATAGCCCGTATCCAACGCGGCATAGCAGAATTCTACGAGGCGCCAGATGTCATCGGTGCCGGCGATGCGGTCTTCGTCGTTGCTGTTGAATTTCGCGCCATTGATGTGGAAATTGGCGATCGGGACGTTCACTGCTTGGAGCATGTAAAGCGAATCAGCGGGAGTGTTGCCGACCATCTGCTCGTGGCCGTAGTCGATGCAGACCCCCATGAACGGCTCGCCCAGTGTCTTGTTGACTTCTTGGCAGACCAGCGCGGCCTTGGCGACCGTGTTGATGATCATGTTGCCTTCGCGCGGCTCTTTTTGCTTGGGCTCGTTGCCAAATCTGAGCCCGAGGCGTCGGCAGTGGTCGGCAATCTCGGTGCAGCCATCGACGTACCATTTGAATCGCTTGCCGTAGTCGACCTCGAAGTGGTAGTCCCAGCCATCGGAGCCGGGCCAGAGTCCGCAGCTCACGCAGTTCATTTCTTTGGCGATGTCGACGCCTTGGTGAATGAGTTCGAGGCACTCCTTTCGGACTGCCGCGTCGGGATGCGTGATGCCGCCGAATTTCCAGTGCGGGTCGGTCCAGGTGTTGAAATTCATATTCGTCGGCGTGACGTTCCACTGCTTGAGTGCCGCCATGGCTTCTGTGATCTTCGCCGGGTCTCGATGTCGCTTTTCGTCGATGAAACAAGCTTCATGGAATTCGATTCCGACGACGCCGGCGTCGTGGACGCGCTTGATCTGCGCCGGGAGGGAGTTGTCGAAATTGGGGTTGTCGCTGTTGTAGCCGACTGGGCAGAATCGGTCGATGAACTCTCCGGCGCACCAATGGCCCGCCGAGAAATTGATGTCGAATTCGGCGAAGAGCTGGTCGACTCGGTCTCCTTCGAGGTAGCCGGAGTACTTTTGTTCCAGCGAGGCCAATGAAGCGGGAGAGACTTTCATGCCGAAGGTTTACCTGAAGGGAGGCAATCAAAACGGCCTGGAGCGCCATGCTCCAGGCCGATGCGAGCTAGTCTGCTCGTGGCTGCTATTTGCTCGCCATGAGCTTGCCGGTCGCGCTGATCTTGGTGTAGTAGAAAGCATTCGAGCCGTCCGACAGTTCGAAGCTATGATCTCCACTCTTGAACGAACCCGAGGTCACCTTGCCCTGAAATACGGTCGGGTGGATGGCGTCGTGTAGATTGGTGTACGTGAGCGGGTTCTTGCCGTCGCCGCCCACGATCGCTGCGGTCTTCAGGTCCATGAAGTCGCCGACGGTCACGTGGTACTTGCCCCCGCTTCCGGTGAAAGTGATCTTCTCCTTTTTAACCGCTTGGACCGGTCCGAAGCCGTTCAGCGCGGTCCGCATCAGCTTCTCGGCGGCGTCGTAGGTTGCTTTGTTCGGGGCATCGATGTAGATTTCGACCCAACTTCCGACTCCCAGCGCATAGGCGGTTCGGACGTTGTTGAGCTTGACTCCGTCGACGGTCGTATTCGTCCAATTGAACGCTCCGACCCCCTGGCAACTCATGTTAGGCCCGATCATCTCACAGGCGCAAGGGGGTGCGCAGGAGCACGCCTCGACGTACATCCCCTTAGCGACATAGGTACCCGCGCCGCTGGCGACGGACCATGCTGCTCCGCCGAGCACACCGGCGACCGTGATTAGGGCTTTCAATGATTTAGAACTCATTCGAACCTCCATTCAGCCCTCAAGGCACTCAGTCAAGCGCCAACGTAAGGGCTATCAGCCCCATCTTAGCGAATTCGGCTCGAATTTGCAATAAGTTACTGGGAGAGTTTTGAATTCAGACGGTTTCGAGCGCCTCTCCAGCCTCTAATCTGGCCATTCTCGACTGCATCGCCTGAATGTCGGCCTCCATCTTTTGCAGCCTGTGTTCGAGCGTGTCGTAATCGTGGGTTCGCTCGAGGACCTGTTCAAATTTATGGCGGAGCGTGTAATCCGCCCTGACGGTTTCGAGCATCTTGGCAATTTCATAGGTTGTCATTGTCGGCTCCTGCGGCGATTCCGCATCATTCAGAATATGGCCTTTCGGGAGCATGGTCAAGACGGATAAAAGAAGGACAACCTACGTCCAGCCTTCCGCGCCGCTGAATGGGAAGCTCTCCCCCGGAACGTATCTCGGGATGGGCCGGTAGTCGTTGACGCCGGGAACGGCCTCGCCGCGAAGCAAGAAAAGGCTAGGCCACTTCGTGTCGGTGATGACCTTCGTCGACGTCGGTATGTATCGAATGGTCAGCCCACATCGACGTCTATCTGAATGATTGGCGTACGAACCATGGATGATGTTGGGGTGATGGACTTCGACATCTCCCGGGTCGAGGACGATATCGACCGCTTTGGATTCGTCGACGTATTCGGGCGGCGTCTCGCGGTCGAGCACGGCGCCCTTATCGGCGGAGTTCATCATGTCGATGAGCTGAAGCGTCTGCGTCCCGGGGATTACCCGCATGCAGCCGTTTTCCTTGTCGGCGCGATCGACGGCCAGCCAAAGCGTCACGACCTCCATCGGCTCGAGCGGCCAATAGCCCCCGTCTTGGTGCCACAGCACTTCTTGGCCGGTGAAGGGTGGCTTGCTAATGTAGTGCGAGGCGAAAAGGGCTATGTTGGGACCGACGAACTGTTCGGCGATGTCGAGGAGTCGCGGGTCGCTGACGAGTCGAACCCAGAAGGCGTCATGTTCCATCAAATGCGCATGGAGCTGCTCTCCACGCAGATCCGGGTTGCGCTTGAGAAGCCAATCGACATGGTCGCTGGCCTCTTGGATGAGATCGGCATAGAGGACATCTCGAAAGATGGTGTAGCCGTCTCTTGTGAATTGCACCTTGCCTTCGCTGAGCGTTGTTTGCATGAGGTTATTGTATAAGGGTTGGTGTTCGGATGTCATTGTAGAGCAGCGCTCTTCCTCTGCAACTCATCACTGGAACATCTGAATCCCTCGGGTATCGTCTGCACATGCCGGGTGGAAGTCTGGCCGGGGGGACGCGATGCGAACCCATTTGAGAATTGGCTGGCGTTGGACTGTGGCGGTGTGCGCCGTTGCGGTTCTGGCGGGTTGCTCCGCGCAG
The DNA here is from genome assembly GCA_041911835.1 of Fimbriimonadaceae bacterium. Lineage (GTDB taxonomy): Bacteria > Armatimonadota > Fimbriimonadia > Fimbriimonadales > Fimbriimonadaceae > JAYROD01. The sequence continues at coordinate 3,384 of JAYROD010000335.1, forward strand.
GGGCAACAGAAATCCGCGAAGTCGGTCTTCGGCGGAACGGCTTGGGTCGAGCACGCGCTCATGGGGAAGGTGTATTTGCTCCCGGAAGGCACACCCAAACTGCCGGACTTCAAGACATTAAAGCCTGTCGGCACCATCTACGCCGACAAGATCGATATCCCTTCGCGCGATTGGCAAGAAGGCTTCCCAGGGGTCACCGATCGCTTCGAGTGGTTTGCGATCGAATACAGAGGAAACTTTCGCGTGCATACGCCGGGCAGTTACGATTTTCGTGTGCTCAGCGACGATGGGGCAAAGCTGTTTATCGACGACAAGCTGATCATCGATAACGATGGCACGCACGGGCCCTCGTCGGCATCGGGGAAAGTGCAGCTCGATGGGTCGTCGCATTCGATGACCCTGCAATATTTCCAGGGGCCGAGAACAGGGATTGCGCTGCAGCTTTTCTACAACATCGAAGGTGGAAAGGAGCAGATCTTTCCCGGACCCGATATCGAGCTATCGACGCCGGGTGAGAGCGCCTTTCCGTTGTGGCTGCTGCTCGTGCTCATCGCGGTCATCCTCGCCGTGATCTGGTTCATCGCTTCGCGCCGGTGCAAGCAGGAGCCCGAGCCGGAAGCAGGCGCGGACGCATAAGCGCGGCCCGATCAGTCCTTACACCCGCACTGCCTGGATGCGCTCCGATCTCCAGCCTTGCAGGTGACGGTGACATGAGACTGGGATCGTTCCAG
>JAYROD010000336.1:0-2237 GCA_041911835.1 Fimbriimonadaceae bacterium
AGGGGGTCGAAACGGCGTTCATAACCCTCGACGTCGGGATCGACACATTCCGCCCGGTGAGCGCGGAGAACCTCGACGAACACCAAATGCATGGTGAGCGGCTTACGATTCCAGAATCGACGGCTCAGGCTATTCGCGGCTGCCAGGGACGCATCATCGCAGTCGGGACGACGACGGTTCGCGCGCTGGAGACATCGAGCACGGGGCGCCGACAGGTCGAGCCAGGTTCGCGGATATCTACCCTGTTCATTCGTCCCGGATATCAGTTTCGGGTGATCGACGGCATGCTGACGAACTTCCATATGCCTAAAACGACGATGCTGTTGATGATCGCGGCGCTGGCAGGGAAAAGCCACATCGACGGCGCCTATTCCGAGGCCTTGGCAAACGGATATCGCTTTCTTAGTTTTGGAGATTCGATGCTCATCTTATGAGATTTTGTGGAGCCAAGCCAGGCGACCATCAAGTAGAATGTAAGGCTGTTTGAAGGAGTTTTGAGTGTCTTCCAAAGAATTTGATCCGTTGGCCTATATCGAGAACGCATTCCTCGACACCAAGAAAGAAAAGACGCCCAAGAATGGCGTCCCCAACCTCGACGTCGAAGTTCCGACCATCGGAGAATTCCTCGGCAAAGGCGAGAAACCTGCCAAAACTGACAAGGCGGTGATCGTGCAGCCGAAGGTCAAGTTCAAGCGCAAGCAGCTCAGCGCTCCGCGTCCCAGGCGCTCGAAAGTCCAAAAGCCCGGCACGCCGATCAACGATGCCATCAAGGACGTTTGGGGCTCGCTGCCCAAGAACATCGAGTTCCTGAGCAGCTTTTTCGATGATAAGGTGACGGCGAATTACTATCGCGGAGAATTCAAGGAATCCCGTGAAGACCTGATTCGCCGCCTGCTCGATCCCGAATTGAATCTGGAAGAAGTCAGCCGACTTTTGGGCGTTTGCCCTGCCACGGTTCGCCGTTACACGAACCGTCAGTGGCTTGGGCACCACCGCACAAAGGGTGGCCAGCGGAGGTTTCGCTTGAGTGGGGTAGTGAAGTTCGTCGAAGAGCACGGCCGGCATCCCCAGGAGTAGCGAGTTGACCGGACGGCCGCTTCGGGTCGCCATCTTCTCCGATAGTGCGCTGCCGATCCTGAATGGGGTCAGCGTTAGCATCGATTCTCTTGTCCGTGAGCTCCGCGAACAGGGCCATTCGGTCCATGTATTCACGGCATCCCATTTCCGGTACCGAGATCCGGACCCGAATACGCTTCGATTCCCGGCCTTCACGACCCCTTGGGCGAAGAACTATCCGCTCGCGTTGCCGCCCTTTTATCCGATGCTTCGCAAGTTCAGGAAGCAGGAATTCGACGTCATCCACACGCACACGCCGTTTACCATCGGATTCGTAGGACTCCGCTGGGGGCAGTCGCACGGCATCCCCGTCGTCTCGACCTATCACACGCTATACGACAAGTACGCGCACTACATCCCGTTCTTCCCAAAGCGGTACACGCGCTATAAAATCGCGAAACATACGAACTTCTATTACAACCACGTCGACCACGTCATTACGCCGAGCGAAGCCTCCCTCAAATGGCTGAGGCGACATTCGGTGTCCAAACCGATTGCCGTTGTGCCGACCGGAGTATCTGGCCATCGGCCGCTGGACCGCAGTGAAATTCGACTCAAGTTGGGGATTGCCCCAGAATCGAAGGTCATGCTTTACGTCGGCCGCATCGCCAAGGAGAAAAACATGGGGGTGCTGCTCGAGTCCGCCGCCCTCGCGTTCAGGCAAGATCCGCAACTCAGGCTTTGGCTCGTCGGCGATGGCCCCTACCGCGAGCAGTGCATGGAGATGACCCGAATCCTTGGCATTGGCGATCGGGTCAAGTTTGTCGGTTTTGTGGCTCGAGAAGAGGTGGATCACTACTATGCCGCCTCTGACCTTTTCGTGTTCAGCTCTCTCACGGAGACCCAAGGGCTTGTCGTGAGCGAGGCGATGTCCTATGGGCTGCCGGCCGTGGTCGTCAACGGTGGGGGGGCCGGGGAAGCTGTCGTCGACGGACAGAACGGCTATCTCGTGCGCAACGACCCAGAGCAGCTCGCGACGACGGCGGTCGAAGTGCTGCACAACGATCAGCTCTATGCCAAGCTCTCCGACGGAGCGATGAGAACAGCTCGAGCGTATTCCGCCTCTGCGACTGCCAGTCAGGTCGTCGATGTATATCGCATGGTCGTCTCCGAGGCGAGCG
>JAYROD010000337.1:0-6527 GCA_041911835.1 Fimbriimonadaceae bacterium
AGATTCCGTGGACTTGTCATACAATCCTACCTTGAAAGACTGCAAGTACGGCAGAAAAGATGCAAAAAAGGGCGCAATATCGCATAATTCTGACAACAAATGCGCCGGAATCGTCAATAAACGGTCACGTTATCAATCAGCCGAACGGCACCAATTCGAGCCGCAACAATAATTCGGGATTCCTCATTCGGCTCTGATTGTTGTTTCATCGTTCGACCATCTACCATCGCCAGATAATCGACCTGGAATCCTGTATCAGCTAATGACTGAATGGCAATCCCTATTGTCGTATCCACCGATCGTTGGTCCTGTGCGATGCGCTTGGCAGATTCGCTGATGATTCTGAAGAGTTCCGGAGCGACTTCTCTCTGTTCCGGTGTGAGGTACGCATTTCGGCTCGAAAGTGCAAGACCGTCGACGTCCCTGATCGTTTCTTCAAAGGAGAGAATAACGGGGACATCGAGATCTTCGACCATCCTCCTAATAACTGCGCATTGCTGAAGGTCTTTGAGCCCAAAGAGGGCCATTTCTGGCCGCACGATGTTGAATAACTTGAGCACGACGGTCGCAACGCCGTCGAAATGCCCAGGACGATATGCGCCTTCCCACTCGTTCCCAACATCAAGAAGCCTGACAAAAGTGGTTCTTCTTGGGTAGATCTCTTCCACTGCAGGTGCAAAAATGCAGTCCACTTCAGCCTGTTTGGCGAGATCGAAATCCCGTTCTTCGTTGCGAGGATAGCGAGCGAAGTCTTCGTTGGGGCCGAACTGGGTCGGATTCACGAATATAGACATGACGCAAACGGCACATTGTCTCTTTGCGGCCCTGGCAAGCGACAAATGACCTTCGTGGAGCGCTCCCATGGTAGGTACGAATCCGATGTGAGGCTGTTTCTGCGCCCAATCGCGCATCTCTTTGATGGTTCGAACGATGGTCAAAAGCTTTGCTCTTCGGTCGGAAATTCCCGATTGCGTACTTCCATTGCGTACCGACGCAAGGCACGAAGCATTGAGCCGCGAACATCCGCGTAGCGCTTGGAGTGTTTGAGTTTCAGATCTCCCAGGCCCAATAGGTCATGCCAAACTTGAATTTGCCCGTCGCAGCCAACACCGGCGCCAATCCCAATAGTGGGAATCGACACTTCTTTCGTCAATCGATAAGAGAGCTCCGCAGGGATGAGTTCGAGGACGATTGAAAACGATCCTGCTGCTTCGATTGCCTTCGCTTCCTTGACAAGTCGGTTGGCCTGTTCGCCTTTGCCTTGTACTCGGAATCCGCCGAATGCATGGATCGATTGAGGCGTCATTCCGATGTGGCCCATGACCGGAATTCCTGCCTTGACGATGGCGGCGATCTCCTCCAAGTAGGGACCTTCGAGCTTAACCGCTTCGGCGCCCGCTTGAACTAGGCGGATTGCGGCGTTAACTGCATCTTCAACTGAACATTGATAGGAGCCGAACGGCATATCCGCCACCAAGAGTGCGCGAGGATGTGATCGGCTGGCGGCGGCAGTATGATGGCACATGTCCTGCAGCGTCACCGGCACGGTCGTTTCATAGCCCAGAACGACGTTTCCTACACTGTCACCGACGAGAATCAGATCGACACCGGCCAAATCGGCGATTCTCGCACTGGGCGCATCGTAAGCTGTCACGCACACGATCTTATCGCCATTGGCTTTCATGGCGAGGATTTTTGGAGCCGTTTTCTTATCGGACATGCGCCCACATTGTACCGGGAGCCTATTTAAGAGCTGCCATGACGGCTTCGGCGTGGCCCTTCGGAGTCACTTTTCGCCAAATCTCCAGGATCTTGCCATCAGGACCCACGAGGAACGTGGAGCGCTCGACCCCCATATACTTCTTCCCGTACATCGATTTTTCGACCCACACGCCGCAGGATTCGGCAAGGGCATGGTCGGTATCAGCTAGGAGGCGGAAATTGAGGCCGTATTTCGAAATGAATTTTTGATGGGATTTGGGATCGTCCGGGCTAATGCCAACGATCGTCACATCTCCAAACTGCGGCTGTAGATCGCGGAATTCACAAGCTTCCATAGTGCAGCCGGATGTATCGTCCTTCGGATAGAAGTAGAAAACGACGGTTCGACCCGCGAAATCGGAGTTCGAGACGTTCTGTCCGGATTGGTCCTTCAATTTGAAATTAGGAAATGGCGATCCTTTGTCCAGCATGGATAGTAGCGCTCCTTAAATGATCTGGGCGTCCATGAGCAACGCCTGCATAAGATCTACGCGCAATACTATTCCAATCATTTCGCCATCCTCGACGACCGGGAGCACCGTGAGCCCGCTCATCAGCATCTTGTGCAGCGCATCGCTTATTTCCGAATCCGCGGTTTCGCACACTGGATCTTGGGTCGCATGGGTCATGGCCAATTCATTTCCAAGTGGAATAAGACCGCCTGCCGCGGAAACCGCACGGGCAACGTCTCCCTCGGTAATGACGGCGAGCGGCTTTCGGTCGTCATTAACGAGCACCAACGCAGGGAATTGATAGATATCCATCTTATCGATGGCATCTCTTATGGTGCTGCGTGGACTGAGCGTCGGAATATGCGCATGAAGAACTTCACGCAACGTCATGAAGCGATTTTACACGTGAATCGTGCCCTACCAGTAGGGCGGCAAGGTGTAGCTATCTTTGTTGCGAGCCAAGGAATTCACCACATTGTAGGAATCTGCGCTCCATTCGGTGCCGTGCTTGCTCAAATTGATGGCTACAACTGGCTGTTCAGTGCCACCCCAATCTTCGTTGTCCTGGCCCACAGCGACAACCCGAGCCTTCGTGCCCGAGCAAGTAATTACTCGGAAATATCGCAAGCCGCCGTTAATTTTGAGTTCATCGATCACTTTTTCGACCGGAGCCCGCATTCTCTTTCCATAAATCTTGGTGAGGGCCTCGCACCACAAATATGGAAGTGCGCCGACGACGACCAAGAACAGCACGAGAACTCGCCAAGTCCGCATGTCACCGCGAGCGGAGATGGGGCGAGTCAATGCATAGATAACCGTGAGAATCCCCGCAATCGCGAGGCAAACCCCAACATAGGCGAACATCCCAAGCATGGCACTAGGGATTATCGGCAGTACTTGTGCTGTGATCCACTATTTCTGGCACGAATGCCAGGATATCCATCGAGGACCAACTCCAAAGCGGACTTCCAGCGGGTGGGTCCAGCGACACCTGGATTTGCGCTTTCCCCTGGATGTATCTGTCCATAATGCCGAAACTAGATACCGCCCAACGGCTTTGGCGATCTTGCTTCGGGCAGTACCACCAGCCGGCAAACTCGCCGTCGATCATTACTCTTGCCCTCTGCCTGCCGTGAAACCGATCGTAGATCTTACTTATCCTAACCCCAGCACATTTTTCCGGCAGCAGGGAAACCCATGTGGCTGCATTGAGGTGGCTCGCCTGTTCGGCAACTAACTGCGCACCATTCGAAAAACGGGAATCGAGTACTTCGGTCCGACTCATATTTTGGACCGACCAATTGTGGGCCTTGAGGCTATCGAGATCTCCAACGGCCAACCTGTCGATGACTTCCACTCGTTCTCCCTGGTTGAGTACGGCTCTGAACGGTTCTGAACTTCGGGCATTCAAGAGAAAGGGGATTCCGAATTGCGGGCGAGGGGTCGGCGCCCACTCACCGCTGTGATCGACTTCGATCAGGCCGCTTGCATTGATCACCCAACCTGACCCTGAGACTTCATCCACAAACAGACTCCCCGGTTCGTTGGGGCTTGGAACGCCTCCCATGAGTATTCGAACTGCGCTGACCCCGGAGTCTGGGCTGCTTAGGAGCAGAGAATGCTCGAAACGCCCATTCAGAGCGTCTCGGACCTGTCCATCGATCTGAAGCGTGGCGCCGGTAGGAGCCTGATCAATCCAGAACCATCCGTCGCCTTCGGCGTCGGCAAGCACACGATTTCCGCGGTGATCGAGATACAAGCATTCGTTCTCGCCGAACACGTGCTCCTGCGCGGCGGATCGCGGATCTAACAATCTCATTTAGGTTTGGCGACGACGGTCCCGTTTGGCATGGAGAACATACGGGCTGATGCCGATGCTTATTCATCGTAGCATGGACCAATTCAGCCCAATCGCACTGTTCGACGGACTCTCGATCGATCGCATCTCAGACAGTCTAAAGCGCTGCCCGTTATGCGATTCAATCAATGCAATCGACAATGCGGAGTGCGTGACCTGCCGATGGGCTGGCTTGTTCGACGTCTCTTCCGAGGGCATTCGGCAGGGGCTCTTGGAGCTGGTCGACCAATGCCCGGAACTGTCAACGCTCATGCGGCCTTCCCGCCGAAATGGGCTCCTGGCGCGTGTTCGGCAGCTCTGGCGCCGCAAGCTCGACTTGCGCGTATAGTTATCCCAAATCGCTGTTGAACAATCTGTGTATAGGTCCGTTTATCTGGCAGCGACATGGTCCGGAAAACAGTCCTATAATTGAGGGCGTTCCCAGAGACCTACTCCATGCGCGCCGTTGTCGAAGACTATACGCCACCCCATAATCTCGAGGCCGAAATTAGCGCCTTGGGGTCGATGATGCTATCAGAGCGGGCAGCGGACGAGCTCGTACTCTTGCTCAACGAGGAGGACTTCTACCGCCCTGCCCATCGAGAGATCTTCAAGGTCATGAAGTACCTGCTGATGCACTCTCGAGCGGTCGACCTAGTGACCGTCAAAAATGAGCTCTTGGAGCGCGAGCTGCTGGAAACGGTCGGCGGAGTGGACTACCTCATCCAGCTTGCGGAATCAGTGCCCAGCCCGTCCAACGCCGCGCACTACGGCGAGATCGTTCTGGACAAGGCCACCCTGAGACGTCTCGAAAACGCCGGCCACGACATTGTCCAGCTTGTGCACGATCCGGAATCGGACGCGGAAGAGAAAGTCGACAAAGCCGAACAACTCGTGTTCGAAGTTGGACAAAAGCGACTGGGGAAGGATTTCGCACCGGTCAAGAGTCTGGCGAAGGAATTCTTCGACGATGTCGACCGGATTATGGAGACGGGTGAACCCTTGCTGGGTACGTCATCCGGCTTTCCCGACCTCGACAAGATGACCGGCGGGTTCTATGAGAGCGATTTTACGATCGTCGCGGCTCGGCCATCCATGGGTAAGACCTCGCTGGTGCTGAACTTCGCGCTGAACGTGGCCCGCAAGCGCCCGGATGAAAATGTCGCGGTCTTCTCGCTGGAAATGAGCGGAAAGCAGGTCGTCCGAAGGATGATGTCGATGCTGAGCGGAGTCAGCATGGGCGCGCTCAAGAAGAGCCGATTGGGTGACGATGAATATCAGCGGCTGGCAGATGCCTGCGAGGTCCTCTATAGCCTGCCGATCTATGTGGACGACTCTTCCGACGTCTCTCCACTCGAAATGCGCGGAAAGTGCCGTCGCCTCAAGCAGGACGGCGGCCTGTCGTTGGTCGTCGTCGACTACCTCCAGCTCATGCGATCCAGCCGAAAGACCGAAAACCGTGTCCAAGAGATCAGTGAGATCGCGCGTTCGCTCAAGGCGCTAGCCAAGGAACTGAACGTCCCGGTGATTGCCCTCAGCCAGCTGAACCGCGGCGTCGAAAGCAGGGAAGACAAGCGGCCGCAATTGAGCGACATCCGCGAATCGGGTTCCATCGAGGCCGAAGCGGACCTCGTCATGTTCATATACAGAGAATCGTATTACAAGTCCAAAGACGCCGAATGGGTCGAAAACTACGACCCAAAAGTGGCAGATGCGGCGGAGATCATCATTTCCAAGCATCGAAACGGCCCTACCGGCAAGGTGATTCTGGGCTTCCAGGCCTCGTGCGCCAATTTCATTACTTTGGACCATGGAAGCATCGAAGACTATCTGGCTAGCTTGAAACGTGCGGGATAGCTTGGAATCCACTTCTCAAAATGCGTTATTCTATGGGGCATGCACGCTCTGCTGGCCGCCGTCATTCTCGCTCCGCAAACTCCGTATGCCGATGCATACGAAGTCAAAGAGCCTCTCCGCATCGCGCTGACTCCTCAGCTCGACGGGAAGATCCAAGATACGGAGTGGGACAAACTTTCTGAATCGAGCGGCAATCCAGCCTTTCTCCAATGGGAGCCCGGGGTCCTCTATGGCGCAATGCGGGTTCCGGCGGGGAAGGAAATGGTTGTCTCGCTCGACATGGCCGGCGACGGCTGGCTGGTTGGCCGTGACAACATCGAGCTTCGAATGAAGCTCACGGGGGGCACAATCGACATTTCCGCACGTCGACTCGATGCTACCGACCGCAACGGCCCGAAATGGGAGCAACTGAGTGATGTTAGCGGTATGGTAACCGCAGCCGGTTCCCTGGACGGCGACTACTGGAACGCCGAATTTAAGCTTCTGCCGGTCGATTTGGCGCAGATCCAGCTTAATGACAAGATGGGGATTCGATTCGACGCATTCGGTCCAGGGGACGGCGACGCACCACCTTTCACTCCACGCAAAACAGCCCTCATCACCCTTCAGTACGATCGCAG
>JAYROD010000338.1:0-2304 GCA_041911835.1 Fimbriimonadaceae bacterium
AGAGGCAGCCCTCGTGGCAGGGACGCAGAATCCAGCAAAGGCCGCGAAGCTCTACAGCCAAATGGCCAAGGCGAAGATGTGGCAGTGCCCAACGCTCACGGTCCTGCGCGCGCTATCCCGGCTGGACCAAAAGGATTTCACGGACGATCCGCGGCTCAAGTACATGCCGAGAAGCCTCGTCTCGATGTGGGATCCCAAGAACGACTTTCGATTAAAGAGCCGCACCAAAGAAGACTGGGAAGCCGCAAGAAAGCGCTTGCCAATCACGATGGGTTTCGTGCTGCCGATGAAAAAGGCCGGAGTGCGATTCTTGGCAGGCACCGACTGCCTGAATCCATACGTGTTCCCGGGTTTTGGACTTCACGACGAATTGGCGCTTTTGGTTTCGGCGGGCCTGAGTCCCTTCGAAGCGCTTCAGGCGGCGACCTCCGGCGCTGCTGAATTTATGGGCCGAAAGGACGTTGGCGCCATCCAGGTCGGAAGGATTGCGGATTTCGTCCTGCTCGACGCCGACCCGCTGAAAGACATTCGCAATACGAGAAAGATACTGGGCGTGGGCCAACGCGGAGAGTATTTCGACCGCAAGGCTTTGGATGGGATGCTGAGCGATTTGGAAGCGCGGGCAAAGTGATTTCTGCGCTGAATTCCATTTGGGCCGAAAGTGCCGGATTCGGTCGAACGGATCGGATGCGGGTCCTTTAGGCTCCTGCCAAGTCTCGCTGGACCTCGGCATCTCCAGTTACCGCAACCATTGATTTCTACAGGTTTTCGTATTGTTTTTGAATATCCGCCTTGGAGAAAACAGAAATCCGCTGTATAGTGGTGGTACGACGGCCTACGAGCCGGCGATTATGTCCATCTTGAACTAGGAGAGGATAAGTGAGGAAATTAGCACTCTTATGCTTTGTTGGTGCTGCGGCCTTTGGTAGCGCGCAAAGCTTTAATATCGACTTTGATGGCGCTCCGGGAACGGTAGGCGCTGGCGTCCCGGCTGCCACATTTGGTGGCGCCGGCGGCGCATCTTGGGCCGGGACATGGATCTCCGTCGCTGCTGGCGCTTCGAGCTTTTCATTGGGCGGCACGGCGACGATCACCGATACCGGATTGTCATTCGCTTCGAACAACCAGCTCTACAGCGGCGACGATCTAGCCCTCATGGGTGACATCAGCGACCCAACTCCTGCTGGTACGACGACGTTCAACGGATTGGCCAACGGCCTTTACGACGTCATTGTCTATGCGCAGGCTCCGGACTCGGCCGCGGACGTTACCGCCGTGACAATCGGCAGCAACACGCAGAATGTTGGCGGCGCTTGGGGTGGGACCTACGTTCTCGGCAACACCCACGCCTTATTCACCAATGTGAACGTTACGGGTGGCACGATTACGATCTCGACAGCCGTGGTTACGGGCTTCTCGAGCGTGAACGGCATCCAACTTCATCAGCAAGCAGTTCCTGAGCCGAGTTCGCTCATCGCTCTCGGACTTGGCGGACTCGCCTTTCTTCGGCTTCGCCTCAAGAAATAGGCAGGTCTGAAACCAAAAAAAGCCTTCGCACTTCTACGGGTGCGGAGGCTTTTCCTTTAGATATTGTGGCGCGGACGAAGGGATTCGAACCCCCAACCCTCAGTTCCGAAGACTGATGCTCTATCCGTTGAGCTACGTCCGCGCGAGGCTCATAGTGTACCAGCGCACCGGTCCGGGATCATGACAGGGCCCAGATTCGAACAGTGCCGTCGGAGAATCCTCCCGCGAGCTTCCCATCCGGCGAATAGGCCAGGGAAATGAGGGTCACGTCATCGATTTCGATTTCCGTTTCAACCGTGCCGCCGAGCCGATAAATCTCGACCCCGTGCTCCCTGCCGATGGCGATGTGGCGGCCGTCAGGCGAGAAGTCCAAGAGCGGAAGTCCCAAGCCGGTAGGGAATTCCTCTCGCATCATCATCTCATCCATGTCGAGAATCTGCACGCTATGCAGCGTCCTCACCGCGATGAGGTTTTCACATGGCGACGCTACCAACGCATAGAGCCGATCTTCGGAGACGTAGCGCTGGGTCTTCACGCCCGAATCCACGTCCCAAAGGCCGATCTTGTAGCCATCCGTGCCGACCCAGTGCCGAGCGTCTGCCATGATGTCGACATGAGTGGGGCACTCGCTCTCCCTCGAGCCGCTCTTGAATCGACCCTGGCCGTCCCAAAGATCCAGCATGCCACTGTTCGTCGCTACGAGCACATCTCCGTTTGGTCGGACGGCAAGCGAGATTGGGGACACGACGAGGAAACAGAGCCTGCGGCGCGGAACGA
>JAYROD010000339.1:0-6691 GCA_041911835.1 Fimbriimonadaceae bacterium
ATGGTGAGCGGCGCCCTGCTGAAATCGATCGTTGACCGGGCCAAAGATTCCGCCATTCGCCGAGCAATCGCCGACCAGAAGACGCCGCAGGGCCTTACCTTAGAGGACCTCACCGAGGCGGCGGATGCCGAGTACCGCGAGAACGAAATCTTCCCGAAAGCCGACGTCTTGGACGACTGGCTGAAACTGATCGACCTCGATCCGGAATCGGTAGCGACGGTCAAACCGATCCGTCCTGGAAAGGGTGAAGAGTTCATTCAGAAGAACGTCATCTGAGACCAGCGACAGGCTGCTCAGGGGACTATGGTGCTGCTGACGGTTAATCTTCTGCCGATGAGTCGTATGCGATGAATTCCAGGGTCCCGCAACTCCGCTCCCATGACCTTCCCGCCACTAGCCCAGAAGGCCATGGGGCGCGTAATGGCCACCGCGACCACGGGGTCATCGGCCTGTGCGTCCATCTCGATGATCCACTCCGAACCGATTTTCACCGCCCTGAGCTTTCCGCCGCGCCGCTCCAGCCATACCACCCAATCGCCCGACATCCATGGCTGAACTCCCTTGCCGATCTCCTGCTCCTTGCCGCCATCGAGATCAGACAGAAAAATGGAGTTCTCGCGCCGCCAGATGGCTTGGATTTGGCCCTTTGAATCCACGGCCAGCGCGCCACCATCCATGGGGCAGGCGTCGAGCTTCCATGAGCCCTGGCCCAGCTTGGTAGCGGTGCCCCCGGCGAGCGAACCGGCATAGAGGTCGCGGTTACCATCGACCGAATTGCGCCACATCGCCTTGAAACTGCCCTCGGACCAAGCGACGCTCGGGTGGCAGCAAGGGCAGACCGGGCCATTCGGGGCTCTGTAAACGAGTCTGTTTTCGTGCCAATCCGTCGCCGGATTTCGGGTGATCGCGCCCTCGACTTGACCGCTGCCATTCCGAGAATCCAGCCATACGGCGGCAAAGTCTCCGAGGGGGGACGCGGCGATTCCATCGAGACCCTCGCCGGCCGATCCCTTTTGGTCGTTGATCCTGGTTGGGCCGGTCCAGGTTTTGCCTTCGTCGCTCGATGTGTAGGCGATCAGGTCGCCGGAGTTGTCTGGATTGTGCTGGGATGCGGCGACGACCCAGGTCTTGCCGCCGATCGCGATCCTCGGCCCCCGCCTCATGCCGAGCGCGAGGCCGGGGATTTGGGCGATCTCTTTTGGGGTGGACCAGACGCCTGGCTTGGTCTCATGGACTTCGAAAATCACGTCCTTACTGCCGAAGGTCACGACAAACCGGCCGTCTTGGGTTACGGCGGCTTGGGGCTCTTTTGCACTTTCCAGCGAGCCCGACAGCACTTGGGGCCCCAGCGCAACGGCGAGAATGGCCGAGATCATGACCGCATTATCGCTTACCGGGGTCTAGGGTTCGTCTGTTTCGCCTTCGATGACTTCGAGAATCTCCCATGCCCTTTCGAGCGCTTCGTGGACGTTTCCGCAGAGGTTCTCGGCACCAACGTGATCTTTGAATCCCGCCTGCTCGAGGAACTGTGCTGGCTGCTCTCTCATGCCGCAGAAAAGTGCGGTGCGGCCGGATGCCTTGAGTTGGTCGGCGAGATCCTCCAAAGCCTGGATGCCCGTCGCGTCGATGGCGCTCATATGCCGCAGTCGGACGATCACGACGGGGGGGAGCGAATCCAAATGGTCGGTAATCTCGTTCACCTTGTCGGTCGACCCGAAGAGGAACGGCCCATGAATTCGGAAGATGGCGATCCCTTCAGGCACTTCCTCGAAGCTGAGGTGGTGCAACTGAATCTCTTCGAGGTGCTCAGGCGTAATGGCCGCAACGCTGGTGGTTGCCGTCACCTTTTGGATAAAGAGCAGCGCGGCAAGGATCATTCCAGCCTGAACGGCGACGGTAAGATCCGCAAAGACGGTCAACATGAAGGTGACGAACCATACGGCTATGTCCGCCTTGCTGAGCTTCAAAATCTGGGGGATCTCCCGCCATTCTCCCATGTTGTAGCTGACCATCATGAGGATCGCGGCCAGGATGCAGAGTGGGATTTTGCCAGCGAGTGGCGCCGCGACCAGCAGGATGACCAACAAGGTCAGCGCGTGGATCATGCCGGCGATGGGGGTCTTGGCTCCTGCTCGGATATTCGTTGCGGTTCGAGCGATCGCACCCGTTGCCGGCAGGCCGCCAACGAGCGGCGAAATCACGTTCGCGACGCCTTGAGCGACAAGCTCGACGTTTGGATTGTGCTTGTCTTTGGTCATTCGGTCGGCGACGACCGCCGAGAGCAGCGACTCGATGGCGCCCAGCATGGTTATAGTTAGGGCGGGGGCCAGCACGCTTCCGACGAGCTCGGGGCGAAAGACGGGGATTTCGACGTGCGGTAATCCCCCAGGGATCCCGCCGAATCGTTGCTGAATGGTCTCGAGCGGGAGATGGAAGACAACCGCTGCGAGGGTCCCCAGGATCAGGACGATGATGGCGCCCGGGATCCTCTTAATGAACAATGCGAAGACGATCAGGACCGCCAGGGAGATGAGTGAGGTCGCGGTCGAGGCGACGGAGAGCGTTTGCGAGTGCTCAGCCAGGGTCTCGATCCGGGGCCAGAACGCGCCGGGCACCTTCTCGACTTGAAGCCCGAAGAAGTCCTTGATCTGGGTGCTGGCGATGAGCACGGCGATGCCGTTGGTGAAGCCGATCACGACGGGCCGTGGAATGAACTTGACCGCCGAACCCAGCCCGGTCACTCCAAGAAGGATCAACAGGAGGCCGGCGATGAGGGTGCACGTGAATAGTCCGTCGATGCCATGAGCAGCGACGATGCCGGCCACTACCACCACGAATGCCCCCGTCGGCCCGCTGATTTGATAGCGAGATCCGCCCAGTGCGGATGCCAGGAACCCGGCAAAGATCGCGCAATACAGTCCAGCTTGCGGCGATACTCCTGAGGAGATCGCGAACGCCATGGCCAAGGGCAAGGCGACAAGTCCGACAGTGATTCCGGCGATCAAATCGGAGGTGAACGACCGGAGACTATAGCCCTTCAGGCACAAGATGGATTTGGGCAACCACCGTTCGACGAATGGGGAAGCCACGCCAATGAAGGATACCAGGGACCTTAGGAGTGAAGGTGGGGCCCCCGCTCGTCTATAATAGAATCAGGTTCTCGTGTTCAACTTCCTTCCGGCGCTCATCCTGCTGATCGTTCAGGGCTCATGTGGCTCTGAAGTCGCTCCGCGCCATTTGGGACTGCTCATGGACCTTGCGACACGCTCGCAGAGCGGGACACCGCAGGCGCAAGCTACCCGCGAAGAGACCCGGGAGCTTCTCCGGCTGCTAGGCAATGAAGAAGGCAGAACCTTGCTCAGCCAAGCAGGGCTGACGGTTTGGGGTCTGGCCTTCGCCGCCGCGATGGGCGACGAGCCGGCCCAATTCGAGATCCCCGCGATCCAGGAGGGAGAGTCCGGTCCGCCCCTCCTTGCGCCGCCTTCCCTGGGAAGGCTCACTGACGGCCATGAGCATTCCGGCCGCACCCGAGATGGCCCGGCCGCCTGAAGGCAGCTGAGCGTCGGCCTCGATCGGGCACGGCGTGACCACCGGGCTGCCAATTCCAGCGAGCGCCGTTTCGTCCGCGATCCCCGAATTCGCGGCCCCGTAAATTCCCAAGGAACCCAGAGAAAACAATGTTACAGCTATTGAGAAAGATGTTCGACACCAGCGACAAGGACGTGAAGATAATCCTGCCGGTGGTCGAAGAAATCAATTCGCTCGAAGCGGCTATGGAAGCACTCTCCGACGCCGGACTCCGTGAAAAGAGCGATGAATTGCGCGCTCGAGTGAAGAGCGGTGAAGCTCTCGAAAAGGTGCTTCCCGAGGCTTTCGCGCTTGTTCGCGAGACATCCAAGCGCACACTGCACATGCGGCATTTCGACGTTCAAATGGTGGGTGGTGTGGTGCTCCACCAGGGACGCATCGCCGAAATGAAAACGGGTGAAGGCAAGACGCTCGTCGCGGTCGCACCGATGTATCTCAACGCCTTAACCGGCAAAGGCTCGCACCTGGTCACGGTGAATGACTACCTCGCCAGACGCGACGCCGTCTGGATGGGCCCGATTTACCACACACTCGGCTTGACAGTCGGCATCATCCAGGGCCAAGGAGCCGACTCGGACGAGCTCGGAGGGAGCTACATTTATACTCCCGGCGCCCAGCACGAGGATCCGCGATACATGAACCTCACCCCGTGTACGAGGCGCGAGGCATATCTGGCGGACATCACCTATGGCACGAACCACGAATTCGGATTCGACTATCTTCGTGACAACATGGCGTTCGAAGTCGAAGAGCTCTCGATGCGCGAGCTCAACTACGCGATCATCGACGAAGTGGACTCGATCCTCATCGATGAGGCCAGGACTCCGCACATCATCAGCGGCCCGTCGACCGATGACGTCAGCGTCTACAAAATCGTCGACGCGGTCGTCAAGCAGATGACGCCAGAGGTTCATTACACCTCGGACAAGAAGAACCACCAGGCGAGCCTTACCGAGGAGGGCATGGACTTCATCGAGGAGAAGATGGGCATCGACAGCATTGCTAGCGATCCCAAGCTTTTCCACCATGTCAATGCCAGCGTCAAGGCGCACGCACTGTTCGACAAGGACGTGGACTATGTCGTACGCAGCGGCGAAGTGGTAATCGTCGACGAAAACACTGGCCGAATGATGTTCGGGCGCAGATTCTCAGATGGGTTGCACCAAGCGCTCGAAGCGAAGGAAAACGTAACGGTCCAGCGAGAAAGCCAAACAGTCGCAACGATCACGTTCCAGAACCTCTTCCGCCTGTATAACAAGCTCGGAGGAATGACCGGCACGGCGAAGACCGAAGAGGACGAATTCCGAAAGATCTACGGACTCGACGTCGTGACGATTCCGACGCACCGGCCGATGATCAGGATCGACCAAGACGACGTCGTGTACAAGACGCTCGAAGCAAAGTTTAGGAGCATCGCTCGCGAAATCCTGCGGCTATATTCGAAGCAGCAGCCCGTCCTCGTTGGCACGCGCTCTATCGACATGTCGGAAAAGGTTTCGGCGCGAATGACCTCCGACATGCTGCAGCGGTTGATCATGATCGATCGGCTCTTCGACGCCAAAGAGAACCGGAAAGACTTGGACAAAGGCGTCAAGAAGGAGATCGAAGAGCTGATCAATATTGATCTGCCGGATCTCAACCGTCAGCAGTTAGTTACGACGCTCACAAAGGCAGGCATGAAAGCCGATCCGCTGAACGACGAAACGTTCGATTGGTTCCTGAAGCTGCACAAGCTCCCACCCGAAAACCGCGAGCACCTCGAGGAGGCGCTGAAGCATGGCATTCCGCACAACGTGCTCAACGCGAAGTACCACGAAAAGGAAGCGCTTATTATCTCCGAAGCGGGCCGTAAGGGCGCGGTGACCATCGCAACCAACATGGCGGGCCGCGGCGTCGACATCCTCCTCGGGGGCCGCGTCGCAGACGAGCTCATCAAAAAAGCTCAAGAAGACGAACAATCGGGCAATGATTCCTTTGCCGACGAATTTGCCGACACCTTCACGAGCTTCCGGCGCGGAGGGGTAGAGCGCGCGGCGCCGCCGCTCCCGCTTGACGACCAAGAGCGGCTGCAGCGCCACGATGAAGTGCGCGACCTCGGCGGGCTCTTCATTCTCGGAACGGAGCGCCATGAGAGCCGGCGCATCGACAACCAGCTTCGTGGTCGTGCGGGCCGTCAAGGTGACCCAGGTGAGAGCAAGTATTTCGTCTCGCTCGAAGACCAGCTTTGGAAGATCTTCAATGCGAAGATGCTTGAGAATCCGCTGCTCAAGGCTTGGCCGCCCATGGAAGAGGTCAAAGCTGGGTTCCTCAGCAAGATGATCCTCAAGACCCAAGAGCGAATCGAGAACCACTTCTTCGAAGCTCGAAAGCACGTTCTCGAATACGACGACGTGCTGAACTCTCAACGTGAGCACATTTATGCAATGCGACGAGAAGTGCTTCTTGGTAAGGACGTGCGATCGGACCTCAAGCAGGGGCTAAAGGAAACGATCGAAGAGGCGGTCCGGAGCTCGTGGTCCCAAGACGACGACGGCAAACCGATTTTCGAAGACACGCGGCTATTCGAATTCCTCAACGAGGTGTTTCCTTTGGTCGACTATGCCTCATTGGCGGACCTCGAAAAATATGAGCCGGGCCCTCAACTCGAAGAGTTCCTCGTCGACACGGCCAACAAAGCCTATGACGCGAAGGTGGAATCGGTCGGCGAAGATGTGATGAAGTCGATTGAGAACTGGGTGATGCTCAGGGCGGTTAACGATCGTTGGATGGATCACTTGCAGACGATCGATTACATTCGTGAGGGTATCGGACTTCGGGGCTATGGCCAGGTCGATCCACTCGTTGCCTATAAGCGCGAAACGTACGATCTTTTCCAGAGCACATTGAAGAGCATTCGCGACCAATCGGTTCGCATGGTGTTCCGCGCCCAGATCCAGCAGCAGCAACCTCAGGCCGCGCCACAGATGATGCGGGTGGAGGATTCAGAAGCGGAACCGGCAGCCGCGATGAGCGGTTCTCGCACCACCGGATCGGCCGCAGCGATGCAGCCAATGGCGGTCCAGGGCGCTCCGGGGTCCGGCGACGTCGACAGGTCCAAGGTGGG
>JAYROD010000340.1:0-4291 GCA_041911835.1 Fimbriimonadaceae bacterium
AGGGGACGCATAAACTCTGGGCGTTGAAGAGCAGACTGGAAATCCCGATCGAGCACATCCAAGGCGTCGAGGCCGACCCGGATCCGGCGATGGGTTGGTTTCAGGGGCTGAAGATTGCAGGCACCGACATCCCGAATTTCTTTCGAGCAGGCTGGTTTTACCAGGACGGTAACAAGGTCTTTTGGGATGTTCGCCATCCCGAGAAAACCATCGTCATCGGGTTACAGGATGAAAGCTGCGCCAAGCTCATCGTCGAGGTGGAGGATCCGGACGCAACGGTGCAGGAAATCCGCGCTGCACTGGCGGACCATTTCGCCTCAAAGGCAGCAGCCGTGCGAGAGCTCGAACAGTTTCTTGCCGAAATGAAGGATGAGGTGGCCGAGCCTCAAGCGACCGTCGTCGAGCACAAATCGTCCGAGTAATGCCCTTTCTTGAGGTCATTTTAGAGGACATCCGGTATTTTCCCAAGTATTTTGCGAACCCTTCCGTCTCAATCCACTCTCTGACCCAGTAAGCGGTCGTGTGTGCCGCAACTGGAGGATGATGATGAGAACTCGACCATCCAGGGGAGAAAAATCGAGGCGTTTTCGCCTCAGTTCAATGCTTGTCTTGGCTGCAACGGGCCTCGTCTGGTTCATTGCACTGAGCGGATCGCTTTCACCTGCCGACGCATCTTCGAAACGGCAGCTCGGCAACATGGTCGTCATCGCCTACAACGACCTGGGCATGCACTGCATGAACGAAGACTTCTCCGAAATCTGTATCTTGCCGCCCGCCAACACCCTGCGCGCAATGGTGATCGACCGTTCTGGCGAAGAGCCGCGCATCGTCACGTCGGGCGTTACCGTGGAGTACTCGATTCCGGGTAACACCGTCAGCCACACGAAAACCAACTTTTGGAGTTTTGCTCAAGCGCTTTTTGGGGTCGCGCTGCCTCTTGATATGGGACTCGCCGGCAAAGGTATGTCTGGGACGATGGACGTCACGGCCGATCGCGACTATATGGCTCAGTGGATTCCGATCACTCCATTGACCGACGCGATGGTCGAGGATCCTTATCAATTAGCGCAGGTCGTCGTTAAGCAAAATGGGGTGGCGCAGGACATCACCCAGAACGTTATTCCTGTATCCTGGGAAATTCATTGCGACCGCTGCCACAAGCCTTCGAAAGGGGTTAGCGTCGCGATGGACATTTTGCTCAAACACGACAGGCTTCACGGGACCGACCTGGTCAACCATCGACCCGTGCTCTGTGCAAGCTGCCACGCTGATCCTGCGCTTGGCGCTCCCGGCGTCCAAGGTGTGAAGTCCATGTCCGCGGCTATGCACGGCGCCCATGCAAAGCGGCCGTTCCCCAAGAGTTGGGGCAACCCTTGTTACAACTGCCATCCTGGTAGCCAGACGCAATGCCTACGGGATGTGCACTACGCCAACAACATCACGTGCATCACGTGCCATGGCTCGATGAAAGCGGTTGGAAATCCCAATCGTACGCCGTGGGTCGATGAGCCTCGGTGCGGCGATTGTCACCACGTCGCGGGCCATGAGTATGAGCAGCCGGGAGTGCTTTATCGCAATTCGGTCGGGCATTCCGGAATCAAGTGCATCGTCTGCCATAACAGCCCACACGCAATTACGCCGACCGTGACGCCTCGGGACAATCTCCAGAGCATCCGGCTTCAGGGCCATGAGGGCACGATCAACACCTGCTCCGTTTGCCATCGCCAGCAGCCCTCCGATCCATTCTTCCATCGGGTCAGCGACGACTGAGACCAGCCCGGATCGGCCCAGGAGCGTCACTCTCCCAGGCGCTCCGCGGGCCGATCCGGTGTCTAAATCTAAATCTGCCGCACGACGCTACGCCATAGGAGTTGTGCTGGGTTTCTTAGTCGGCTTTTCAATTTGATATTCTCACTTGGGAACATTCTACGCGCCATTTAAGTCCCAAGCCTAAGCCTTATTTTCTTTTGTGAGAGGAACCGACTATGTTACGAATCAATCGGCTGCCTGCCCTTGCAGCGGGCGCCCTTTACGTGTCTTGTGTGCAATCGGCGCATGCCAACCTGGTGATCAATCCGACCTGGGATTCCAGCATCACGAACGATGCTGGCGCGGCGACGATCATGAACACGATCAACTCAGCGATCTCGTTCTACAACCAGACGTTCACCGACAACATCACGGTCGAGATTACGTTTCAAGAGATGAACAGTGGACTGGGAGCTTCCACGACCGGGATCTTCCGACCGGCTTACTCCTCCTATCGAGCGGCCCTCATTGCCGATGCGACGACGGCCAATGACTTCATTGCCATTTCGAATCTGCCGAACCAAACCCTCGACCCAGTGACCAACGCGCACGCGAACATGGTTTTAGCCCGTGCCAACGCCCGCGCCATCGGTGGAACGACGTCGCCGGGAACAGACGGCACCGTATTCTTCAACCCCGCGTTCTGCAATTTCGATCGTGTCAATATCGATCCCAACAAGGTCGACCTGTATGCGGTTGTGTGTCATGAAATCGATGAAGTGCTTGGAATGGGTTCTTGGATCAACGGCAATATCGTCGGAGATGCCGCCATCCGCGCTATGGACCTGTTTCGATATGACTCGGCGGGTAATCGCAGCTTCACGAATAACACGTCCGCGCATGCGTTTTTCTCGTTAGACGGCACGAACGATATCGTTGAGTTCAATCAGTCCGGTGTCGGCGATTGGGGCGACTGGATCCATCACTCGACGCCGCAGGTTCAGGATTTCAGCGGAACCGCAGGCGTGCCATACAACATGGGCTATTCTGAGGTCGCAGCGCTCGATGCGATTGGTTACAACGCCGTTCCCGAGCCAGCATCCGCTGCTATTTTTGGGATTGGGTTCTTGGCGCTTTGGCGGATGCGATCGCGGCGCACTACGGCCCCTCCAGAGGTTTGACGAAGGAAGACGAAGATGGGCTAATCGCCCATCTTCGCCTTTTCCCACAACTCCTCCCACTCTTCTGCTCCGAGTTCACGCAGTGGTTTGGCCGAGGACGCCTCCATGGCCTGAAACCGTCCAGAGAATCGATTGAGCATTTTGCGCAGCGCCTCTTCGGGTTCGACGTCGAGCCAGCGTGCGACGTTTACGACGGTGAACAGCAAGTCACCAATCTCCGATTCGATATCGGCCTTTTCGCCAGTCGCAATCGCCGCGCTAAGCTCCGCCTCTTCTTCGGCGAGCTTTTCGAAAACGGCATCGAGAGAAGGCCACTCAAAACCGACACGTGCAGCGCGCTTGCTGATTTCGTGTGCACGCAGCAGCGATGCCATTCCTTTGGGAACGCCAGCTAAGATCGACTGCTCCTCTTTCCCTTCGGACTTCTTGATCTGATCCCAGTTGCGCAAAACCTCGTCGGCGTCGTGAACCGTTGTGTCGCCGAAGACGTGGGGATGACGACGGACGAGTTTGTCGGAGATGGCGTCGGCCACTTCGTCGATATCCCAGCCGCCATCGCGCTTCTGCATTTGCGCGTGCATGATCGGCTGGAGGAGGAGATCGCCGAGCTCTTCCTTCAACTTGTCGGAAGAGCCCGAATCGATCGCGTCGAGGACTTCGTAGGCCTCTTCGAGCAGGTATTTCTTCAGCGATTCGTGCGTCTGATCTTGGTCCCAGGGGCATCCACCCGGACCCAAGAGCCGATCGACGATATGCACGAGTCGATCGAGGCCCGAAGCAGGCTCAGCCACCGAGCTTGGCGTTCTCCATATATTCCTTGATCGCCTGGGCGAACTGCGGCTGCTTCACGTCGATGACTGCCTTGGCGCGCATGTCCCGCATGTCTTTGCCGAGGTCGTTCTTCACTCTTCCGCGGTCGAGCATAATCTTGCGCCGCAAATTGCGTTTCAGTTTGTCATCCAGCGGCACGGTGCTTTCGGGGTTGATCCCTTCGACCAGAAACATCACCCAAGTCTTGTCCCCTTTGATCCACTCGGAATGCAGGCCGATCTTGGTCGACTGCAGCGCTTTTTTGACCGAATCGCTGAAATTCGACTCGGCGATTTGGCCCACGTCGCCGCCCTTGAATTTGCTCGCGTCGATACTGTATTTCTTGGCGACATCCGAAAACGCCACGCCGCTTTTCAGATCGGCGTCGACGGCGGCCTTCGCGCCATCGGTTTCGACGGCGATGACTTTCAGCTTATAGTTCTTCGGCGTTACGAACATGGTCGGATTGTCCTTGTAGAACTTCTCGACTTCTTGGTCTGTAATCGTGATCCCCTGCGTGGTCAGTTTGAACTCCGAGAGATCGAGCGTGA
>JAYROD010000341.1:0-2185 GCA_041911835.1 Fimbriimonadaceae bacterium
GAGAGAGCTTCATTGGCACGCGAATGCCGCGGAATGTGCTTATATGATCGACGGCGAGGCGCAGGTCTCGGTCTTCGATCCGAGCGGCGCCTGGGAGACGCTCGATGTTGCGCCGGGCGACATCTGGTACTTCCCGAAAGGTCACGGTCATTCCATTCAAGGAATGGGAGGCAAAGAGTGCACTTTCATTCTCGTATTCGACAATGGGGCGTTTTCGGAGTTTGCGACCTTTAGCCTTACGGATTGGCTGGCGCACACGCCGCCCGACATCGTTTCCAAGAACTTACATTTATCTTCAGAAGATGTGGCACAGTTGCCGAAAGGCGAAGTATATATCGCCACCGGCCCATCGCCGGCGATGGTGTCCGACCACCGTTCGAGCGACGACACGCCCCCACTTACCCATAAGTTCTGTTTGCGATCGCAAGCTCCGAGGACCTTTGAGGGCGGGACGATGCGAATCGTCTCTGAAACCGAATTTCCGATTTCAACCACCATGACGGGAGCTTTGCTCACGCTGAAGCCCGGCGCCTTTCGCGCCATGCATTGGCACCCCAACGCCGACGAATGGCAGTACATCGTGAAAGGGAATGCGCGTCTCTCCGTATTTGCTTCCAGCGGAATAGCTTCCACGGTGGATATGAAGCCGGGCGACGTCGGCTATGTGCCGATGGGCTTCGGGCACGCAATCGAAAACGTCGGCGACGGTGACATGGAGATGATCATCGTGCTCAACAATGGTCAATATCAAGAAATCTCTGCTTCTGCCTGGCTGGCTTCTCAGCCAACGCAGCTTCTCGCGACGAACTTAGGTGTCAGCGAAGAGATTGTGAACCGAATTCCAAAGACTTCGAAGCTTATTCGCGATTAGGATGGGTCAAGTCTAATCTAGCTGGCCGTCGGTAATGCCGCGATCCCCCTGGATGGCAATCGAATTATCAGCACGACCCTCTATTTGCGTCCTCCAGAAAACTGACAGGCAAGGCGCTGTTTCATCCGGCAAAGTTAACATGTGGCAGCGCGCCACAAGGAGACCGACTATGAAAGCCTACTCCACGAACATTCACGACGAAGCCAAGATGAACGAAGCGTTTCGACGCGTGATGTTCACAGGAGCGAAGATGCAGCTTGTCATCATGAGCCTCAAACCGCATGAGGAGATCGGATCCGAGGTACATCGCGACACAGATCAGTTCTTCCGGGTCGAGAAGGGAACCGCCAAGTTCGAATTCGACGACGACATCATTACCGTCGATGACGATTCGGTAGTCGTGGTTCCCGCCGGCATGCGGCACAACGTGATAAACCCATCCTCCTACGAGGATCTCAAGCTTTACACGATCTATGCGCCCCCGCAGCATCCGGAAGGGACGTTGCAACGGACGAAGGCTGAGGCAGAATTGCAGCATCCTGTGACCGTGTGAAGATTCAACGTCCGGGAAAGACCGCGACAAGCCAGAGTGCGTAGGAACAGATGCCTTCCCTTTCATACGAAGTGGGAGGCGGCAGACGGGCGGATTCCTCGTCTTCATGTCCTTTTTCAATAGGCTTGAGGGTCCACGAGGGAAACGCGACGCTGCCGAGAAACCGTACGGTCCCAGCGACTGCGCTGGGGAGGTGAGAATATGACAAATATCAAAGAGATCGAGGGCATCGGGCCGGCCTATGGCGCGAGGTTAGAAGGCGCCGGCATCGTGACCCAAGAGGCTTTGCTCGAGAAAGCCTGCACGCGAGCTGGTCGAGCCGGACTGGCTGAGAAGACAGGGATCACGGAAACGATGATCCTCGAATGGGTCAATCGAGCGGATTTGGCCCGGATCAAGGGCGTCGGCTCTGAATACGCTGACCTCCTCGAGGCGGTAGGAGTCGACAGCGTGCCGGAAATGGCTAACCGAAACGCCGCGAACTTGTGCACAAAAATGGCAGAGATGAACGCCGCCAAGCACCTGGTTCGGCACTTGCCAAGCGAGTCCGAAGTCGCTCATTGGATCGAGCATGCAAAGACGCTCGATCGCGTCGTCATGCACTAGCCGTTCAGGCGCGCCAAACGGTGAGCGAAGAAAAGCGGCCCGCCACCGTGTGCGGGTGGGCCGCCGTCAATTTTATGGGGCGGTTAGCGTAGCGGGAGGGAAAGAGCGGTTACGGTGTCATCGTACCCCCCCATTACCATTTTCGGGAAATCATC
>JAYROD010000342.1:0-3538 GCA_041911835.1 Fimbriimonadaceae bacterium
AAAGAAATCGAATGTGGCTCAGTCCAAATTCACGAAGCGCCCGATTGACGGCCGAACCGAAAGCTGTGACTTCGGTCGCCTTGTCGATAGCATCTCTCTGCTTGGCGATGAATTCGGGCCACTTGGTAAAGTCGATGCCAGGTACGAAGACCTTCGTGGTGACGATCTCCTGCAGACTCTTGAGTACCGAATCTTTTTGTTCAGCAGTAAGGGGCTGCGCGCCGACGATCCACGCCGTCGCCAAAAGCAAGAAGGCGGCCAGCGGCCGCATGACGCAATTCGCTCGAAACCTAACCATAGCTTTCATAACATACTGCAGTTCGCGAGGTTTTGGGTGCCCAAAAATTTCCTGGCCTATTCTAAGAGCCGGGTGGACTGCTAAGATCGGGCGTTGGTTGGCATCTTCATCGCGGTTCTCGTTGCCGCACTTTTCGCGGCTCTCACCTATCGTTCGAGATCGATTCGAGCGGCGAGCGTGGCTGCGGGGAGCCTGGCGATGGCGCCGATTGCGTTCCTGACCATTTTCTACTGGCTGTCGCTCTCCCAAGGCTCGGGCATATCGGAAGCGCTCATAGGTTACTTACTCATCAGCCTGGCGCTCAGCTTCCCCCTCGCCATTCTGCTTGGGCTTTGCCTGGCCACCCTTTTCACGCAGCCGAAAGCCATGTGGACGCTTGTCGGATGGGGGATGGTTATTGGCGCTGGGCTCGGCGCGCTTCACTTCTTAGCGTTTCCGCCCAGGTTCGGTTTCGGCCAGCCGTCGGTCGGCGACTTCATCGCGTTATGCCTGCTCGAGTCGGCTGTCGGGGGTCTTACGCTCCCCTGGTTCTTGAGGGCAACAACCAAAGGGGCAATCGATCGTTCGACTCAGTTCGTTTCGGGAGGGATTGCGCTCACGACGCTGTCGGTTTTTGCCTTCTTCGCTCCCAACGTGGCTTTTCGATTGCACCGACCCGGGCAACCCATGGACGCGCTAGCAAGAACGGGAGCGGAGCGGGCCCTCCGCGGTGAAGGTGCTCTGCTCGATGAAGCTCAGAAGACCCTTGCTCTCGACGGAAATGCCGAAATGCAAAGGCGACTGATCGAACAGGTGGCGAAAGGCAAGGTGGAGCCGGGCCCCGGGGGAAATCTCGACGTCATAAGCGGTAACGCTGTGCCCCACGGGCCCGCCCGAACCGCCATGCTCGAGGCGCTGGAACAAAAGCTGCAGGGATGGAGCGCAGGAAGCACTTCGGGAGAACGCGACTATGCCATCGAATCGCTCATCGCAGCGTTGGGTCCATCGGGCGACCCGCGAGCGACGGCTCTTTTCATGGAGGCTTATCAGGCTTCCGGGAGCTATTTGAACGTCAAGTTGGCGGCAGCGAAGGCGCTTGCTGGGTCCAGCGACCCAGAAGCAGCCAAAATGTGCGCCGAGATCATTCGGGGTCTTCACCCCAACCTCGATCTGGAGCTTATGAGAGCTTTTCGAGGCAGCACAGACCCTAGGGTCCGGGCGGCTCTCGCCGACTTCGACCGACGACGAACCAAATTCCTCGAGACTCAGGAAGTTAAGCGAACGCCGCTGCAGCAGTTGGCCGAGCGTGGAGAATTCGGAGCGCTACTGCAGCGAGCGCTCGATCCAAATGGCTCGGGCCAGATGGAGGCAACTTCGATCTTGATCCGAGCCCATCGCCCCGAAGCGATCAAGGCATTTATGGCAAATATCCGGTTCTTTTCCTTTCGGGGCAAAGAGTTTCGAGGATTCGATGATGCGCCATTCGTTGCCATGCTCGAACAGCAAGCGGCCGGAGCGCCGGGCGAACAGCAGGTCCTGATCGCCCGATTCCTGGGGGACTGGTCTCCCAGTGAAGCAGCCGAATTTCTGCGTAAGGCGATGAACAAATATAATCTCCGCGAGGCTGCGCGGGGGCTGGGAAGAATTGGAGGCGTAGCATCAGCTAAGGCGCTGCTGCAAAAGCTGGACTCGTTAAGTCCCTTGGAGCGGTCGTTCGCCATGACTCTCGTTGCTGCGCTTGCCGACGCGCGGCAACCGATCGCGGTTCCCGCGCTGACCAAGCTGCTCCACCAACCTAACGAGGGGCCGTCGCTGGCATCAGACGGCAAAAACCTATACCTCTCGGATGCCGCTGCCTTGGCGCTCCAGAGGATCGGAACTCCGGAGGCGCTCGCTGCGGCAAAGACCCACTCTCCTAAAGGGAGCGCGAAAGCTCTCGCCGATTTCTTTACCCACTGAAGGCGTTGGGCAAAGGGCCCGGCGATGCAGCCAACGGTCGGTAGACTCTTGCCATGCCGGTCGGTGTCATTCTCGCCTCCTCCTTGCTTCTTTCGCTGCAGCCCGAAAAGGTCCAGGCATGGCGGGAAGACCTTCAGTTCCTGGCAAAGGAACTACCTGCCAAACATATCAACGCCTACCATTCCGTTAGCAAGAATGACTTTGAGGCGGCCATCGCTCGCCTGGACAAGGACCTTCCGAGGCTCACGGAAATCGAGTTCGAGGTACAGCTTTCCCGAATCGTCGCCATGGTGGGAGACGCGCACACGACTTTGGAGATGGACGATGCCGACCATCGGTTCTTCCCTATCGCATTCGTGTGGCTAGCCGACGGGATTTTCGTGGCAGGGACGGGACCCGATCAAGCCGAGCTTCTGGGCGCAAAACTCGTGTCAATCGACGGCAAAAAGACGCAGTCCCTCGTCAATATCGCCGCCGGAATCATCCCTTCCGAGAACGAATTTTGGCGCCGAGCAATGGTCCCGCAGCGGTTTTCCGACGCGACACTCTTGCATGCGCTCAGGGCGACCGGAAGCGAAGCGAGAGCCGAATTCTCATTCGCTATGCCTGACGGATCCAGAAAAACCACTGTGATCGGTTCGTCGCCGCTTCCCCACGACAAACCTTTCCTCACCGCGTTTCCGTTCAAGAATGACGATGCGCCTCTTCGGAGACAGCACTCCGATCAGAACTACTGGTGGAAGCTCCTTCCAGAAAGCAAGAGCCTTTACCTTGGATTCAATCGCTGCAGAGATGACTCCAAACAGCCATTCAAGACCGTCGTCCCGGAAATCATGAAGGAGCTTGACGCGGGCCATGCTGAGCGACTGGTCATCGATCTGCGACGCAATGGTGGCGGGGACTCCCTCGTCATCTGGCCCCTGCTAGGAGCGATCAAGAACCGACCTCAGCTCAATCAGAAGGGATCCCTATTTGTCTTGATCGGTCCGCAAACGTTCAGCTCAGCCATGATGAACGCACAGCAATTTCGCGAACAGACTCACGCAACGCTGGTGGGCGAGCCGACAGGGGGCAAGCCGAACAGCTTCGGCGAAGTGAAAGTCTTGCAGCTTCCGAACAACAAGTGGAAAGTCCACTACTGCACGAAGTACTTCAAGATGCTTCATGAGACCGATCCCGATGCGGTCTACCCAGACATCGAGCGGCCCATGAACTCAAAGGCGTACTTCGGCGGTAAGGACCCCGCACTGAAATACGCGCTCGCTAGCGGCAGATAGAACTCTCCGGGCCTGGGCGCGTGAG
>JAYROD010000343.1:0-5907 GCA_041911835.1 Fimbriimonadaceae bacterium
AGAACTCTGAGATAGCACGCGCTGTCCTTGTGCGAGCAAAAGACTGAGTTTTGGTGAGGGCGATCGTTCCTCGGAAACGGCGCTCTGATGAGATGGCGCAACCAAAGGGAATCGGCCGAGGACATCCGGATGCAGCAACGTCGGTTCTATCTCCCAAAGGATAACGATGCCTCGAACTCGAAGAGCTAATTTGTCACTTCGAGCCGTAGGCTGACACGATCACCCTGTTCGAGATTTTCGGCCTTGCGTACGCTAGCCTTTATGGGCACGATGTAGCTCCCGTCCTTCGGCCAAAGTGCGGTTGTGTATTGCGTCTTGCCGATCGTCACCTCAGCGGGGATCATTCCCCAGCCGTAGCTCACCATGAGGGCGATATCCTTCAGATCTTGGACATGCGAATCAGGGACCGTTGCAAAGTACCAGGGCGCCGGCCCCCTCCAAAACCAGATCGTGCCGGTGAACTCGATGGTCATCATGGGATTTTAGCAAGGGCCCACCGCTGCCCACCCGCTACAATACGTCCATGCAGCCTGATACCAAACGCGCCAAGACATGGCGTGAGATGCTCGATGATCGCCGGCAGCGATCTCTCGAGGAACTCATCGAACTCCTGAGGATCCCTTCGATTTCGACCTCGGAGACGCATTTCGCCGACGTCGCCCTCGCCGCCGATTGGGTCGCCGATCGCCTAAAGAAAGCTGGCGTCGAGCACGTCGAGATATCGCCCACAGGACGCCATGCCTGCGTTTATGGCGATTGGCTTCACGCGACCGGCAAACCAACCATCCTCATCTATGGACACTTCGACGTCCAGCCTGCCGACCCACTGGAGTTATGGGACAGCCCTCCTTTTGAGCCCCGCATTGAGAACGGCAGAATTTATGCTCGGGGCGCGACGGATATGAAAGCCAACCTCCTTCTTGCCATCCTGGCTGTTGAAGCAGTTCTGAAAGCTGAGAAGACCCTTCCCGTGAATGTTAAGTTTCTCTTCGAGGGTCAAGAGGAGATCGGAAGCCGCGATCTAGGATCATACGTCTCCGCCAACCGGGAGAAGCTATCCTGCGATCTCATTCTCTCGGCGGACGGACTCCAATGGAGCGAGGACAGGGCTGCAATGTGGCTCGGAGTCAAGGGGATGTGTGGCCTCCAAATCGAATTGAAGACGGCGGATATGGACCTTCACTCCGGCATTTATGGCGGAGCAGTGCCGAACGCTTTGCATGCGATGGTCCAACTTCTCGGCACGCTCCGAGACGCCGAGGGCAGGATCCTCGTTGACGGGTTCTATGATCAAGTCGTGCCCCTCTCACCAGAAGAGAGGCAGGCGTATGGCGAAATCCCGTTCGATTCTGAAGCGTATATGAATCCGCTGGGCGTCGATGCCCTCGTGGGCGAGCCGGGATACTCCACTTACGAGCGGGCGTGGGCGCGTCCGACCCTCGAGCTCAATGGTATCTGGGGCGGCTATCAAGGCGATGGCGTCAAAACCATCATTCCCTCAATTTCCCACGCGAAGATCACCTGCAGGCTTGTCGCCAATCAAGAGCCGGGCGATATCCTCGGCCTCATTGAGGCGCACATTGCGAAACATGCTCCCGAAGGCGCCAAGATAACCGTGACCCGGCACGTAGCCATCGCCCGCGCCTATCGGCTCCCATCGGACCATCCAGGGACCGTCGCCGTCGCTGAGGTCCTGGAGGAGGTGTACGGCAAGCCACCCTATTTCGCGCGGATCGGCGGGAGCCTGCCGATAACCGACATGTTTCTGCAGGAGTTGAACGCATATACAGTGATGGTCGGGTTTGGACTCGACGATGAGCGGGCCCATAGCCCGAACGAGTTCATACGGCTTGAGAACTTTGAACGCGGACAGGTGGTGTATGGCCTCCTCCTGGAGCGACTGGGAAGGCTCCAATCGGGTTCGGCTCAGGCACGATGACGCGGCCGAGTCGAAGAGCTGATCCATCGAGCTGCAATTCTTCGTGATATCTGACGCTCTGAGCCGCCTCGGTAGCGTAGATTCTGTTTAGGAGAGGAGTAATGAAAACTTTCTTTGCCATCGGGGGGATGCTTATCGCCAGTTCGGCGATGTCAATGTCCTTCTTCGACAACTTCAATCGTGCCGACTCAAGCAACCTCGGCGCCAACTGGTCTAACGCAAACGGAACAATCGGGATCAGTGGCAACATGGCGCAGTCGCCAGACCAGAACACGAATCTCGCGACGGTCGTCGGCTATTCCGATACCGCCGACAATACGGCCATCGAGTTCGACGTGTTCCACGGGCAGCAGACCGTGACCTATGCGGCCGCGGTCCTTGGCTATTCAAACCTGTCCACCAACATCTTCATCAAGATTCAGGACAACGCCATTGGAGGTACATACAACCGGGCGTTCTTCTACCTTGGGAATAACGGGACAGGCGGAGGCCCGGGTGCCCAGAACATTGTGACTCCATTCGCCAGCGCGCATATTCGGGTGACGTATGCCGGCGGCATAGCAACCCTCGAGATGGATGCCGACTTCAACGGAACCTATGAGCAGACGCTGACGGCCAACTATGGCTCTCAGACCCTCGGCACTGGGGCCGGACTCGGCGCTTTCGGCGATGGAAAGGTCGACAATTATGCCATCAACGCGGCAGTCCCCGAGCCGGCGACAGTGGTCGTCATAGCGCTCGGAGCACTGGCGCTGTTGCGACGCCGAAAAGCATAGCATCTTGGGCTTGAGTATCAAACCGAAAAGGGCCGGAGCGATCGCTCCGGCCCTCACTTGTTCTAAGCGCTTACTCGTCTTTAAATGGAGCCAAGCCGACAAAGAACGAGCGGAAGTTTCATCCCCAAACGTCAGATGAAAGTCGGGGATGAGTGATTCCAATCAAGGGCAACTAGAAGCCGCTTTTCGCCGCCGTATACGTAGTGCGCATGACGCCGAAGGTTGGCTTTTCTTGATAGACATCTAATGGATAAGTCCAACCGTTCTTGGCGAACGTGCCCACACCTGGCGACTGAGAGCTCAGGCTGTAAACGCCAAAGGTCGCCTCGGTCCCACCCTTGTATGCTTCATTGACGAACGCGAAAACACACTGGCCAAGATAGAGCGACGAACCGTCCTTCGCAAAAGGAAGAACCGCGTCGAGCTGTGCTTGATACCATGCGCCTTGCTGCTGTTCGTTGTGCACGTCTCCATTGTTCGGGCTATAAACGCCGTCCTTCACTCCGCCGATCTCTTTTCCAACTTCAAAGAAGCAGAACGGGATATTCATGGCTTGTTGAAACTGCGGAATCCAGCGACTGAGATCGGAACCGGGATTGAAAGAATTCACCGAAGCGATCCAACGGCTCTTCCAAAGGTCCCCGAGTCCCGCACTCTGGAACGCGTTCAGTAGATCGGTGGTTCTCTGCACACCCTCGACGTTGCTGCCATACAGGCCGAACGTGACGGGTGACGTCATCGCGGGCCGCTCGGATTCCAAGATTCCCAAATCATCCTCGACTTGGGCAATCTGCTGCGCAGTCCTTGCAATCGCAGATGCGGGGATCTGGCCACCGGAATTGTCGTATTCGTTGCCAACCTGCCACATAATCAAGCCAGGAAGGCGCTGCTTGTTCTCGTAGACTTCGGTGACGATGGAGCGAACAATGTCGGCGCGATTATTGAGGATAGCGTAATTGCTGATGGGAACGGCATAGCTCATTCCGTTAGTAGCGCAGTACTTTAAGAAGTTTTTGTGGTGGCGGTCAAAGTTGTTCGGGCCACTCGTAAAGTTGGGGTCATTCCAATCGTAGAAATGAAGGAAATTGACGCCTGCCGCTTTCAGCTTGGCGATGTCGTTGCGTCCGTTCGGCCCCCAAGAATCCTTGAAGTCATCACAGCAGAAATCGGAGTCCTCGTATGGCGATCCTTGGCCGGTGCCTTTCTGCGCGAAGTCGGAAGGTGTGGCCTTGTAGATCGTCCCGAGCAGCGGCCTGAGGCCCATCACGCGATCCACCGCAGGGGCAAAGGAGGAGCCCGCGTAGAGACCAGGCTGGAACTCAGCGCGGCTGTCCGCAGTAGAGAACCAGCCCACACGGGTGAATCGGGATTCCGTTCCCGTGTTGATGACTTCGACCCGATATCGACCGGCGGTCACTTGGATTGTTTTGTAAGACTCCCCGGATCGAGCGGTGGCGACTTCAGTTCCGCCCGGCGACAAGAGCCGTAACTGCACATTGGGAACATCCAAGACACCGAATCCGATCGAGCGGGCCGTGTCGAAGTCGATGTCCCACGTGTCTGTTCCAACCGTACCGGTGTCATGCGGTCCTGGGGTCGAGCCAGGGGCTTCGAGGGTCGTGATAACAACCTCTGACCAATCGACCGGGTTGCCGCCAATCTGGTCCTCTGCGACTCTGAGGGGTGTCAGAGGCAAAGTGCTGCCTGGCGCCGGATCGCCTCCACAACCCACAACCATCGTTAGGCAAAGAAAGCCTAGGAGCCAGATCGGTCCTCTCTTCGTCAAGTGACTACAATTCATGGTTAACCTCTAAATGGGGCAATACGCGCCAATTTTCCGCACTATAGCACCGTCGAGGATAAATTCAGCCCCGAATGCTCAAATGGCGATGGTCCGTTCGAATTCACTTGGGAAACGCCACCCAGTCATTCTCGAGTGGCATTTGATTCCTTATCGTGGTTCGAGCGCCGATCTTCTTGAAAATAATCGCAGTGCCGTCTTCGGATGCTTGGGTAGGTTGAATGGTGATCATTGGGTACCCAAACGGAAGTCCCTCGGAAGCGATGAAATCTGGAGCATTCATGATCTGAAAGAGAAGGTGCGCCTCGGCCGAATTGCCTGAATTGCCGGGTTTTCCGAGAACCTGGCCCGCCTTGACGCGCTGACCCGGCTTCACTCTTATGGAACCAGGGAACATATGCGCATAGGCCGCATAGATTCCATGACCCAGATCGAGAAAGACATGGTTTCCCGGCAACGTTCGCGGTGTGATCACCACGTCATGTTTCCCCAGTGGGTCCCAAACGGATTGTGCTGAAAGAACAAGTGGTATTCGCCTTTGAAGAACACCAGACCGTTGGGGTCGTTGAGCCACCCAGCTTTGGCGGTGAAATGGAACTGCGGCCGCAGCGGTTCGTGGTAGATCTGGTCTTGCAGCATAGTGGCGAGGGCGCTAAAGAAAATCAGCATTGAATACCCATCAGTATGGTTTCAGGCGCTTCGAATGGCAATCGTCTCGAGGCGCCGACATCGCATGCCCTTCTGCTCTGTGAACCGCAGAATCCTGCCCGAATTCCTCGAGTCTTTGTCGCAAAATGTGAGAAGTCTTCGCGAGCCACGGAGCTCAGAACTCCAGCGGATTGCAGCCGTACCAAGTGCCCTTGCTGTCCAGCACGGAAAACCGAGTGAACGACGTGCGGTCGCCAAGAGTCTCCTCGCGCTGCGCTTTCACCTGGCTGCGGTGGAATCCCGGACCATAGGCGAACGCCATCGCTGCCGCCAGGTTCCGCCAGAAGGTGACCGTTATGCCGTCCCAAACCAATCCCCCTGGGAAACTGAACGACTGCTGGGAATGCAGCCCTTTCATGCCCGTCATGCCGATGCGAACGGCTGCGACGGCATCGCTGAATCGCTGGATGCGCTCCCAATCGAGCCCGTTGCTCGCGTCCCAACCCACCGACGTCATGATGACGATCGGCGTGTCGTCCGGCGGGGTCGCCGCCAATTGCCCATAGAGTGGACCAGGGCTTGCCGGGTCGATGAAATTCGCTTCTCCGAAATGCCGAAATGGCTGCATGACGGCAGACCACACGTCGACGGCATCGGACATCCATGGCGCATGTTCTTGGTGAGCCGCCATCGTCCGCCGGGCCGAGGCTTCCGAATCGTGCAGCCCCAACATCGCGAACGTG
>JAYROD010000344.1:0-3261 GCA_041911835.1 Fimbriimonadaceae bacterium
AACTCCCAACGGGTAAACCTCCGCCCGGAGGCAAACAGAGTGCAACCGATTCACGACATTCGTTTCCCGAATGAGTCCCTTGATTACCGCGCATCGAGGGATGAGCTATTGAAAGCGGAAATCGAACTGAGGAGACAGATCGAAAACGTCGCGGGGATGCGTCGTCGCCTTCCGCCTGGTGGGAAAGTTCGGAAGGATTACGTGTTCGATCGCGTCGATGGAAAGGGCCCAATCCATCTCTCCGAGCTGTTTCAGCCGGGCCAGAACAGCCTGATCGTATACGGCTATATGTTTGGGCCCGAGGACACTGAACCGTGTCCGTCCTGCTCGTCGATCCTCGACTCACTCGATGGCCAAGTGCCTCATGTCCAGCAAAGGGCAGGTATTGTGGCGATCGCCAAAGCCCCAGCCCCAAAAATCGCCGACTTTGCCCGTAATCGTGGGTGGCGGAACCTACCCCTATATTCGTCGTATGGCACAACGTTCAGCAAGGACTATCATGCCGAGGACGCCGACGGCGATCCGATTCCTGCCGTGAACGTCTTCACACGGTCCCAGGACGGAGTGAGGCACTTCTACAGCGCCGAGTTACTCTATGTCGACCCCGACCCGGGTCAAGATGCTCGCCACGCCGACATGATCTGGCCGTTGTGGAATTTGCTCGATCTGATCCCGGAGGGCCGCGGTACCGATTGGTGGCCGTCGCTGAGCTACGAGCCAAAGGTGGCGGTTTAACCCAAAACGAAGAATTCCCGGTCCGCAATGCGGACCGGGAATTCGAATGGGAAAGGCGCTTGCTTAGCTAACGCGCTCGACGGAGAAGCTCATGTCCACGGGCCCTGGTGCGCCGGGAATCGGAGCCTTGACGAACTTTCCGGTGGCCTTGACCAACGAGCCATCCTTCTTGCTGATCCAAGCGGTGCCTTCGCTGGAGGCGGCATCAGCGCCTTCGGTCTCCTTGTAAGACCATTTGACTTTCAGGCAGTCGATGTCTCCGACCTTCTCCTCGGCCAGCACCTCACCGTCGCCCTTCGCGGCAACCGCTCCGGTCTTTGCGTCGGCCTTGATCTCGTAGGTCCACTTGTCTCCGACCTTCACGGGATTCTCGGGCGCTTGGACCGAGCTCATGTTCGAGAATCGATAGGCGCTGCTGTCGACGCCGTCTCCCTTAATCTCGACGATCGCTCCGTTCGGCTTCGTAATGCTCGTTCGAGCGGGCTGGTCCTCGGGAGTCATCTCCTGGCCGCCGAAGCTGACCTTCATGTTCTCCTGCTTGGACTCGGTGCTGATGTTGCCGTTGTCCTCCACCTTGACGACCTTGTCCGTGGTCGTAAATGTCACGGTCGCGCTCTGTCCGCCGAAGTCGACGTCGGCGCTGTACTTGTATTTCAGGACGTCGCCGGACTTCGCCGTACGCTTCAAACTGTATCCGTCGGCCGCGAGGGCCGCCACTGCAAAGGTGGCGGCGATCGCCACCAGTCCAAGAATTCGTGTGCTGTTCTTCATTTCAACCTCAGGTTTGACCAATTGTACTCTTCCGCCGGCGCCCATCTGGCTGAGGCGCCCCGAAATTGGACTCTTGGTTGCCGGTAAAGTTACGTCGGGTCCCGGGCCGAAGTTTCGTGCTTTCTGGCCCGAGGTTCCGTAGGAATTGCCATGCAGCCGCTCGCGAAAGTGTTCATGGGGGTAGGGGCCCTTGTCTTCGTGATCGGAGCGATCATGTGGGCGCTTTCCATCTATGCGCCAGGCATTCGGCTGTTTCGGCTTCCAGGCGATGTTGTTCTCGAACAGGGAGATTCGCGGGTGTTCGTTCCCTTTACGACGATGCTGGTCATCAGCGCAGTGATCACCTTGGTGCTGATCGTGGCCGGGTGGCTCCGTCGGTGAAGCCCGAGGTTCTGATTTTCGACTGCGCGAATACGCTCGTTCGCGTCGACTGGGATCCGGCGCAATTGGCCGTCGATTGCTGCTCCGAACTGAACTTGAACATCGATGAGCAGCAGGCGAAAAGCGCTTACCGGCACTTGCTCGGCAGTCGGTGGGGCCACTTTCAGGAGCTCAACCGGCAACGGAGCCAAGCTGTCTGCGATCGTTTCTGGTGGGAACTGACGAGAGATTGGGTGGCCTCCCTTGGACTCCAAACCGAGGTGGTCGATCCCCTGATCGAAGCGGCGAACCGACGGTTGTTTGGACCGGACTCGACGGTCTTTTCGCTCTTTCCAGACACGGTTCCGGCGCTGGAACTCCTGAAGAGCGCCGGTCACCGGATGGCTGTCGTCAGCAATTGGGACATCTCGTTGCATCGCACCCTCGACATGTTGGGTCTCGACCAGTATTTCGAGGTCGTCATCGCTTCGCTGGAAGAAGGGGTCGAAAAGCCCGATCCGCGACTTTTCGCCATCGCGCTCAATCATTTGGGTGCGGAGAGCGGGCAAGCGGCGCACGTCGGCGACAACCCCATCGATGACCTGCAGGGAGCCCGTGATGCGGGTATTCGCGGCATTCTGCTCGACCGTGAGCAAGAGACTTTGCATCCATGGCGAATCCAGTCCCTGACCGACCTCCCCAGCGTTCTCTGATGGATCGGCTCTCGGACTACGATTACGATCTCCCGGAGTCTGCCATCGCGCAGGTTCCGTTGGTGGATCGGGCCTCGTCAAAGCTGCTCTGGCTCCACCGAGCCACGGGCGAGATCAGCCATCACACGTTCCGTGACGTCGAAACAGTCTTCCAGTCTGGCGACCTGCTGATTCTCAACGACACGCGGGTCACTGCGCTGCGCCTTGTCGGAAAGAGGCCAACTGGGGGCGAGGTCGAAGCGCTTCTCATGAAGGAGCTGGCATTGGCGCGGTACGAGGCGCTCGTCAAACCGGCGAAGAAGCTGCAGGTCGGCTCGAGAGTCAGCTTCCCGGGTGGACTCGAAGCGACGATCGAGACCGTCTTGCCAGAAGGAATGAGGATCCTCCGTTTTGAGCCTATTGAAAGGATGAGAGAGCGGCTCTCGGAATTCGGATCGATTCCGCTCCCGCCTTACATCACCCGAAAGCTCGAAGAAGCTGAGCGGTACCAGACGGTCTATTCTCGGAACGGCGGTTCCTCGGCCGCGCCGACTGCCGGGTTGCATTTCACTCCGGAGCTTCTGGATCGCCTCCGTGAAAAGGGGGTCGAAACGGCGTTCATAACCCTCGACGTCGGGATCGACACATTCCGCCCGGTGAGCGCGGAGAACCTCGACGAACACCAAATGCATGGTGAGCGGCT